>JANNEZ010000311.1:0-5023 GCA_031379255.1 Rhodoferax sp.
CCGGCAAAGTGCGCGCGCGTGAACGTATCGCCGTGTTGGCAGCCTTGAACCTCGCGTTTGAATTGCCTGGCCACACCAGTTTGCCGGCCAAAGGGCAAGTGCCGGCTGCGGGCGCGGCTGATCCGCTGCTGGCGGCAGGCAACCCCTCGCAGAGCGGCGCCAGCGATCCCCTGCTGCGTTCGCTGCTGGAGCGGCTCGACAGCGCGCTGGGTGTTGACGGCCGCCTGAGTTTATCTCGATTTCCATCGGCAGCGGGTCGCGGTTTCGTCCTAGAATGAACCGTCTGCGGTGCCATCGGGCTTTATATTTCTGCAACCAATGATCGAAAGATCCCGGGCCTGGAACATCACCGATCGGGCGTGAACATCTCGCGTCAGATGGTCCCAACGTTCGGTTGCCCTCGCCCACCTGAACCGTGGTTCAGGATGCCGGTCTGATGGAACTCCGCAGACACCTTCCTTGATGTCTTCCTGATCGCCTCGCGCGCGCATCCCCATGATTGACCTGCACTATTGGCCCACCCCCAACGGCTGGAAACTCTCCATCATGCTCGAAGAGTGCGGCCTGCCGTACCGGCTCGTGCCGGTCAACATCGGCAAAGGCGAGCAGTTCACGCCCGAGTTTCTCGCCATCAGCCCCAATAACCGCATGCCAGCCATCGTGGACCCCGCGCCGCCCGGCGGCGGCGCGCCCATCAGCGTGTTTGAGAGCGGCGCTTGCCTGCTTTACCTGGCTGAAAAGACCGGCAAGTTTGGCGGAGACGATCTGCGTTCGAGGTATGCCGTCACGCAATGGCTGATGTGGCAGATGGGCGGCCTGGGGCCCAAGGCCGGGCAGAACGGCCACTTCCAGCTCTACGCGCCCGAGAAAATCCCCTACGCCATCGAGCGCTACAGCAAGGAAGCCGACCGCCTGTATGGCGTGCTCAATGCGCAGCTTGCGCGCACTGGCGCCTTCGTGGCGGGGGCTGATTATTCGATTGCCGACATGGCCATCTTCCCCTGGATCCGCACCTGGAAAGCGCAGAAGATGGACTTGCCGAAATTCCCGCACATCATACGCTGGTACGACGCCATGTTCCAGCGCCCGGCTGTCAAACGCGGCCTCGATTTGGGCAAGGAGCTGCGCGCCCCGGCGATGACGGAAGAAGCCCGCAAGGTGCTGTTTGGCCAGACCGCCGAGAGTGTGAAAGCCTGAAATGACCGACCCTATGCGCGACCATGGACTCGAGTTCTTCTTCGACATCAGCAGCCCGTGGACCTACCTGGCGTTTCACAACATCCAGCCGCTGGCCGCTGAACTGAACGCGCCGATCCAGTGGAAGCCGATTCTGGTCGGTGGCATTTTCAACAGCGTCAACCCCAGTGTGTATGCCATGCGCGAAAACCCCGTGCCTGCCAAGTGGGCCTACATGAAAAAGGACTTGCAGGACTGGGCGCGCGAAGCCAGGCTGAAGATCGTGATGCCGCCCAAAGTCTTCCCGGTCAACAGCGTCAAAGCCATGCGCGCCTGCATTTGGCTGGACCAGCAGGCGCCGGCTGGCCAAGCCTCCCAAATGTTGCCCTTCGCCCGCGCCGCGTTCGAGGCCTATTGGGCACGTGAGGAAGACATCTCGCAAGACGACGTGCTGGCCGAGCTGTGCGAACAGTGCGGCATCGACGTCAAAGCCTTCTTCGCCGCCATCGGCCAGCCCGCCATCAAGGACCAGCTCAGGGCCAACACTGAAGAAGTCATCCGCCGGGGAGGTTTTGGTTCACCGACGATGTTTGTGGGTAATGACATGTATTTTGGGAATGACAGGTTGCCGTTGATTCGTTCTGCCTTGCAGCGATTGATGACCTTAAATTAACATGGAAGTTAATTATTTAATAAAAGTTAATACCCATGTTAACTTTTATTGATTTTTCGAGTAAATTCAGGCATTTTTGGCATCTAAGTCACGTATTAATTGATTAGTTTGCTATAATTATAATAGCAAATTGCCAGATTGTCAACTGACCAAGTTGTCTACTGGGAATCCGGCCGCGGCGACAAGGCAAGCGGCATGCGGTTTTGGCGCGGAATCACGCGCGGTTGCGAAAAATGCGTCAAGCTGGCGCTTGGCCATTTTTTGTTGTGGCAGACACGATCAGTACCACGCGCCTTCCCCACCAAAGCCCGGTCCCCTTGCCTTATCACCACGGCCTGCGTAGTGTATTTGGCAATCCAATGGATACCAGCACCCAAGCATCAGCGGGTTTTCAAAAACGCTCTCACAGTTGACCACATTTCGATAAAGCAGGTCGTAGAATGATTTTCCCCTATCAGGCTTTCCGATACTTTTAGGACTATGCGAAATCGGACAAAATTCGCGCAAAGTTGCTCCGGTCGCCATCTGCCAAAAGTTCCGTGTCCGGGATGGTTTTAACGGATTTGTTGATTTTCGGAATTCAGAAAGTGCAGCAGGTTAACGGTCACATCGAAGACTTTTCTCTCATATGCTGATCGTCGTTCAAACCTTCCGCAACGTCGGCGAGGCGTCTTCAAGTCCGGTGCGGGTACGACCGTTTGTTGGTCAATTCGAAACGTCATATCGTGTCTGGTGTTCTAAGGCGCTCCGTACAGCCTGGCCAACGAACTCACTTTTTCGCGTCTTTGCTACCCGTGTTGAACCGACGTTTAAGCAAGCTTATTTGCGCGTTGCGGTCGATGAACCTTGGGAACATATCTCTGAACGGACTGCAAAACAGTTTGTCAAAAACAACTTCTCCAAGGCGCGTCAATGCCGCGTTTAAAAGCCAGGTCAGACCGCCGCCCTGCGTTGACGTTTGTAGCCGGTCTTTTAAAGTCTTTGCAAACGAACATTGAGCGCGGTGATTGGGCAATGCGACCGGGCTTTGGTTTGAAAGGCGCGTGGTCGCGAAATTTCAGACCCAACAAAAAATGCCCAGGCGCCAGCTTGACGCATTTTTCCGAACCGCGCGTGATTTCACACCAAAACCGCATGCGCATTGCCCGGTCGCCGTGCGGTCGTTATCGCCAAGCCAAACCTGTCAAAACAGAACCAATGTGAGGTTCGAGAAACAAAAAAAACCCGCCGAAGCGGGTTCTTCAAAAGCATGAAAGGCCCATCAACCCATGTGCAAACCACCGTTGACCGAGAAGTCAGCGCCAGTCGTATAACCGCCCTCTTCCGACGCCAGCCAGGCGATGATCGATGCGATCTCTGATGGTTTTCCAAGGCGTTTGACGGGGATCGTCGCCACAATCTTGGCAAGCACGTCCTCGCGGATCGCATTGACCATATCGGTGCCGATGTAGCCGGGGCTCACGGTGTTCACCGTCACGCCCTTGGTGGCCATTTCCTGCGCCAGCGCCATTGAGAAGCCGTGCATGCCGGCTTTGGCGGCCGAGTAGTTGGTCTGGCCGGCCTGGCCTTTTTCACCGTTGACCGAGCTGATGTTGATAATGCGGCCCCAGCCCTTTTCAACCATGTCGGCCACAACCTGCTTGGTCACGTTGAACATGGAGTTCAGATTGGTTTCGATCACGGCATCCCAGTCTTCCCGAGACATTTTCAAAAACATGCGGTCTTTGGTGATGCCGGCGTTGTTCACCAGCACATCAATCACGCCGTGTTCGCTCTTGGTTTTGGTGAAGGCTTCCACGGTGGACTCCCACGAGCCCACATTGCCCACCGACGCGTAGAAGGTGTAGCCCAGCGCGGCCTGCTCGCCAATCCACTTGACGTGGTCGCGCGTGGGGCCGCAGCCAGCGATGACCTTGAAACCCTCTTTGTGCAGGCGCTGGCAGATGGCGGTTCCGATGCCACCCATGCCGCCGGTGACGTACGCTATTTTTTGACTCATATCGATCTCCTCTTTGGTTTATAAAAATATCAAGGCTGCAAACTGGTCGTGATTCAACGCTCGATGGCGAGCGACACACCCATGCCGCCGCCGATGCACAAAGCGGCAACACCCTTCTTCGCGTCGCGTCGCTGCATTTCATGCAGCAGCGTGACCAGAATGCGGCAGCCAGACGCGCCAATCGGGTGGCCGATGGCGATGGCGCCGCCGTTCACGTTCACGCGGGCCGGGTCAATGCCCAGCTCTTTGTTGACGGCGCAGGCTTGCGCGGCAAAAGCTTCGTTGAGCTCAAACAAGTCCACATCAGCGGCGTTCCAGCCGGCGCGGGTCAGCGCCTTGCGGGTGGCCGAGACCGGGCCCATGCCCATGGTGGCTGGGTCGAGGCCGGTGGTGCC
Source organism: Rhodoferax sp. (assembly GCA_031379255.1). Classification (GTDB taxonomy): domain Bacteria; phylum Pseudomonadota; class Gammaproteobacteria; order Burkholderiales; family Burkholderiaceae_C; genus JANYCG01. The sequence goes on from JANNEZ010000311.1 coordinate 4,244, forward strand.
AAAAGCGGCGATGCGCGCCAGCGGCTTCAAACCCAGCGACGCGGCCTTTTTGGCGCTCATCACCACCACGGCGGCAGCGCCGTCGTTCAGGCCCGAGGCATTGCCGGCGGTCACGCTGCCGGCCTTGTCAAACGCCGGGCGCAGGCCGGCCAAGCCTTCAGCGCTGGTTTTCTTGTTGATGAATTCGTCGGCGTTGAAGAGAATCGGGTCGCCCTTTTTCTGCGCCAGTGACACGGTGACGATCTCGTCAACAAATTTACCTGCAGCCTGCGCGGCGGCAGCCTTGGTCTGGCTGCCCAGCGCCAGCGCGTCCTGCATGTCGCGGCTGATGGCGTAGGCCTTGGCCACGTTTTCGGCGGTGACACCCATGTGGTACTGGTTGTAGACGTCCCACAGGCCGTCCACGATCATCGAGTCGATCATTTTCCAGTCGCCCATGCGCTGGCCGTCGCGCGAACCCATCACCCCGTGCGGGGAGGCGCTGATGTGCTCCAGGCCACCCCCCCCCACAAACTCGCAGGCGCCCCAGGCAATGGACTGCGCGGCGAGCATCACGGCCTTGAGGCCGGAGCCGCACACCGCATTGATGGTGAGCGCCGGGGTTTGTTTGGAAAGCCCCGCCTTGAGCGAGGCCTGGCGCGCCGGGTTCTGCCCGGCGCCTGCCGCCAGCACCTGGCCCATGATGACTTCACCCACCTGCGCCACATCCAGCTTGGCGCGCGCCAGGGCTTCCTTGATGACGATGCTGCCCAGCTCAGTGGCGGCGGTCTTGGCGAGTGA
>JANNEZ010000342.1:0-6011 GCA_031379255.1 Rhodoferax sp.
GGAACACGGAACCTACGGCTTTGTCGGGCGCTGAAGCAGGTTGCCGCAGGGTCGCTGGATGCGTCGCGGCGACATTCATATTGCTATATTATTAATAGCAAGCTATTTAGTATTTACGTGACTTAATGCCCGATTTTTTCATAATTTTCGAAAAATTCTGAAATATGTTAACACCCATGTTAACTATTCACACAATCCGGTAAACCGGCGCACCTGGATCGGCTCAGGCGGTCTTTTTGCCCCGGGGGGCCCTGGCGGGCGTCGGTGGTTTGACCTGGGCCGGCCGTGCAGCCGCTTTTACAGCCGCTTTTACAGCCACCTTTACAGCCGGCCTGGCGCTGCCGGACCGGGCGGTTTTCACCCGCTTGCCGGTGGTTGTGGTTGTGGCCCCTACCGGTTTGAGTGCCACCACATTGCTGGCCGGCGCGGGCTGGGCCGCTTCGGGCGTCAACTTCATCAACTCGGCGTGCGCCGCCTGCATGTATTTGGCCAGCTCCGGCAAATCAGGCATGGCCTTGCGGCAGGCGATCAGGCCCCAGTCGAGCGAGCCTGCGTAACTCTGCACCGTCACGTTCAGGCCCAGGCTGTGCATGACGATGCTCACCGGGAAATACGTGAGCATTTTCGCGCCAGCCATGTACAAGGCGATCTTCGGGCCGGGCACATTGCTGATGGCGACATTGGCGATGGGCGGCAGGCTGTTGGCCAACTTCGAGCGGCCAAACAGCGAGGCCATGCCGCTCAACAGCCAGGGCGCGCCGAGCGATGGAAAGTCCGTGGGCAACACCGACTTGACGCTGTTCGTCGTGGCCTTGGCCGAGCTGCTGGCCGCGCGGATGGCCTGCAAGCGCTCCAGCGGGTCCTTGATGTGGCTGGCCAGGCTGATGCGCATCATCGAGGCTTGGGTGTTCATGTCGGTGTTGCCCTCTTCGCGCAGACTCACCGGCACAGCCGCCAGCAGAGGCTGTTTCGGCTTGCAATTGAGGTCGGCCAGGTAGTGCCGCAGAGCGCCCGAGCAGATGGCCATCACCACGTCGTTCAAGGTGGCGCCGTTGCCCTTGGCGATGTGTTTGAGCTCCTTCATCGGAATCGAGAAGCTGCTGAAAACCCGCTGGTTGGTGATGCTGACATTGATCGGCGTCTTGGGCGCGAACCAGTTGGATTTTTCCGGGGCCAGAGCGCCCCGCGCGAGCGTCTTGCCGTCGCCCGTCGTGAGGCCGTTGCCCTCCTCGCGCGCGGCGGGTTTGAGCATTCGCACACCGGCGCGCAGCAGCGTGGGCAGGCTGCGGGCCAGCTTCAGGGCCTGCGTGGCCGAATTGCGCAGGCCGCCCAGCGTCAACTCGGCAATGCCGAAGTTGTCTTGGGCCAGTGCCGCGCGGCGCGGCGCCGGTTTCACGTGGCGCGGCTCGGCCGAAATGTCCATGATGGCCTGGGCCAGAGCCACACCGGCTTCGCCGTCAACTGCCGCATGGTGCACCTTGGAATAGAAGGCCACATGTCGTGTGCCTGATTTGTCACGTTGTACGGCGTCGGGCGGCGTTTGCAAGCCTTCAATCACATAAAACTCCCACAGCGGACGGCTGCGATCGAGCAGGCTCGAATGCAGGCGGCCCACCAGCCGGTCGAGTTGCTGGCGGTTGCCGGGCTTGGGCAACACGGTGCTGCGGATGTGGTATTCCAGGTCCACATCGTCGTCGGCCACCCAGATTGGGTTGGCTATTTCAAACGGCATGTTGACCAGCTTGCGCCCAAACACCGGCGCCAAGTGCATGCGTTGGGCGATGTGCTCGCGCAAGTTGTCGAGAAATTCGCCTTGGTAACCCGCTGGCAATTCAAAGACGTTCAGTCCACCCACATGCATGGGGGTCTCAGGAGTCTCCATGTACAGGAATGTGGCGTCTAAACCGCTTAAATGATTCACAATATTGATCCTTTTTTTATAGCAATACAGTAATATTATTTTTGACTTAATAAGCAAATTTAATCAATGTGTATATAAATATTATTATATTCATGATCGCGCATGCGTCACGCCCCCATCCACCACCAGCGTGGAGCCCACCACATAGTCCCCCGCGCGGCTGGCCAGAAAGATCGCCGCACCGGCCATGTCTTCAGGCGTGCCGATGCGGCCGAGCGGCACGCGCTTGGCGACAGCATCAGCGTGGTCCCGCGCGTCTTTGTTCATGTCGCTGGCGAAGGGGCCGGGTGCGATGGCGCTGCACACGATGTTGTCTTGGGCCAGGCGCAGCGCCATGCGGCGCGTGAGGTGAATGAGGCCGGACTTGCTGGCGGCGTAGGAATAGGTTTCCTGCGGGTTGACCGAGACACCGTCGATCGAGGCGATGTTGATGACTTTGGCGACGTGGGATTGGGCGGCTTTTTTAAGCTGCGGCATCAAGGCCTGCGTCAGGAAAAACGGCGCCTTCAGGTTGGTGTCCACCACCTTGTCCCAGCCGCTTTCAGGAAAGCTGTCAAACTCCGCGCCCCAGGCGGCGCCGGCGTTGTTGACCAGGATGTCGAGCGTGTCTTCCCGCGCGGCAAAGGCTGCCGCCAGCGCATGAACACCCTCTACCGTGGACACATCTCCCGGCAATGACACACAAAACCCCTTGGCCGACAACTCCTTGGCTGTCTGGTCCGACACCGCCGCCTTGCGGGCGCTGATGTAGACACGCGCGCCCTGGGCCAGAAAGCCTTCGGCGATCATGCGGCCAATGCCGCGCGAGCCGCCGGTGATGAGGGCGGTGCGGCCCTTGAGGGAGAACAGATCATTCATGCGGCAACTCCTGAGGTTTCAAACTTTTAGACATGGGGTAAATACTGGGGTTAAACAACCGCATCGAATGCAACCATTCAGCCCAATTTGATTCACAGTGGAGCTTACTGTGGTTCTGCAGTGAAGGCAAAATCAAATCAAACCCCACACGCACTTAGGAGACAGCATGAAAACAAGCCCGGGCCCCTTCAGATACACCTTTCCCCTTGTGGCCGCCAGCGCCCTCGCACTGGCGTCCTGCGCCTCGATGCAGGCGGTAGACGCCACCACGGCGCTCAACCAGGCCAACGCGGCCATGGGCGGCGGCAACCTCAAATCCATCCAGTTTGACGCCAGCGGCATGGGTGGCATCTTCGGCCAGGCCTACCAGCCCGGCATGGCCTGGCCCAAACTCAACGTGACAATGTTTTCGCGGGTGATGGACTACGACGGCGCTGCCTTGCGCCAGGATTTCGCCCAAAACCGCGCCGAACCCACTGGCGGCGGCGGCATTCCGCTCATGGGTCAAGGCGAGCAGCGCGCCACCGGCTTGCTCAAAGGCACCAGCGCCTGGAACATGGCCGGCCCAGCGCCCGCCGCCGCCCCGCTGGCCGTGAGCGGCCGTGTGCACGATTTGTGGACCTCGCCGCACGGCGCCATCAAGGCCGCGCTGAAGAGCAACAGCGGCGCTTGGGCCATGACCGAAGACGGCAAAAAATACACCGTGGTGGCCTTTGGCCAGCCCGGCATGTTCAGCGCCAAGGCCTACATCAACGCCGACAACCTGGTCGAACGGGTCGAATCCGTGCAACCCAACCCGGTGATGGGCGACACCGCCACCACCACCTGGTACAGCGATTACAAAGACACAGGCGGCGTGAAATTCCCCATGCGCATCCGCCAGAACATGGGTGGCTATGAGGTCTACGACCTGGCCGTGAAAGAGGTCAAACCCAATGTGCCCGTCAGCATCGAAATTCCCGCGCTGGTGCCCGCCTTCGCCGAAAACGCCGTCCCCACTGCCGTGGCACCCGGCGTGTGGTACGTGGCCGGCGGCTCCCACCACAGCGTGGCCATCGAGATGGCGGACCACCTGATCGTGGTGGAAAGCCCGCTGTATGACGGCCGCTCCGGCGCGATGCTGGCGGCAGTGAAAAAACTCAGCAACAAGCCGATCCGCTACGTCATCAATTCGCACCACCATTTTGACCATTCCGGCGGCCTGCGCACCGCCGCAGCGGAAGGCGCCGAGATTGTCACCAGCGCGGCGGCCCGTCCGTACTTCGAGCGCATCTTTGCCAACCCCAACACGGTCGCGCCTGATGCGCTGGCCAAATCCGGCAAACGCGCCACGGTGAGCGGTGTCGATGGCAAACGCGTGTTCAGCGACGGAGTGCGCAATGTTGAAGTCCATTACATCGAGAACAGCGTGCACGCGCATGGTTTCAACATGGTCTATTTGCCAGCTGAAAAACTGCTGATCGAAGCCGACGCCTACACGCCCGGCCCGCCCAACACGCCCACACCTGCGCGCATCAACGACAACCACCTGGCCCTGGTGCAAAACATGGACCGCCTGAAGCTCAATGTCGAGCGCATCCTGCCGCTGCACGGGCGGGTGGTGCCGGTGGCGGAGCTTTACACTGCTGTTGGAAGAAAATAAAACCCGACGAAGCCCTGCATTGACTGAATCGCATCCTGACGACTTCTGGCCTTCCAGCGGCTTCTCCCAACTCCATCGCAACCAGCGTGGGTGGCTGACACCCACCGACGCTTACCTGCGCCTGTTTCTGGCGCGGCCAGAGCTGGCGCTGGCCGATGAATCTTGCGCCGCTGAAATTGCCCTGCACGCGGCGCTGGGCATGGAGCCGCGCCACAAAGTTGCGGCGTCAACATTGGACGCGTTGGCCGACGCCGACGTGGCTGGCAATTACCGCCATTTCCTGGCTTTTCGCGACGCTTTGCTGGCCGCAGGTTCACTGGAAGCCTGGTACTTGGCCACGCTACGGGCGGGTATCGTCAACCTGCCGCCGCTGTTTCTGGACCTCGTCGTGCAGGCCTGTGTGCGCAATGTGCTCGACGGCGAACAGGACGCGCAGGTCGTCCGCGCGGGCGAGATGCTGTTTCGCGCGCAACGCATCCACACGCTTGACGGGCAGGTGCTCAGCGGCGACCAGACCGTGCTGGATTTGCTCAATGAAACCGGCGGCTTGGGCGACATTGGCCGCTTGCTGACACAAAGCAACGCGCCACTGCGCGAGGTAAATCTCGAGGTATTAACCGACGCCAATGCCCGCCGTTATTGGGAAAATGCCGACCGCCACAACTTCCTGCTGGACCTGACCCACGAGATCAGCAATGAGCTGAGCCACGGCCTGGTGTTGACCATGGCCCGCGCCCGCTCAGGCTTGAAAGCGCTGGCGCGCGTGCTGGAAGCCTGGGTGGCGCACTTTCTGGGTGTTCAGGTCAGCATCAAACCCGAGCAGAAAATTGAAGACGCCAACTGGCGCTGGCATGTGGGGCTGGACGCCGAGTCGTCCGCGCTGCTCAATGACCTGTATGAAGACCACCCGGTAGAACCAGCGCGCATGCAGCGCCTGCTGAGCCTGTTTCGCCTGCGCTTTGCCAATCCGCTGGAGATGCGCGCCGACGTGGCGGGCAAACCGGTTTACCTCGGCTTGGCGATGAATGCCGACAAAATCATCAAGCTCAAGCCACAGAACCTGCTGTTGAATTTGCCGCTCCGCGCGGCGCAATAAATATCAATAGTGCCCGACAGAAAAATCGTTGCGCCCGGTTTTGTCTTCCCCGCGCAAAAGCCAGAGAGGCCGCGTCGCAAAGGCCGTTGTCACGCCTGATTTGCCGTCCACCGGGTTGATGTCGCGTTCAAACACCGACGTGCCCGGCATGTAGCGCAGCGCGGCGCCGGTACGGCGTTTGGCAGAGCGGTTCTCGGCGGCGCCATGGATCATGTAGACGTCGTGCATGGACATCTGGCCGGGCTGCAGCTCCAGATTCACGGCCTGAGCCTCATCAAAGGCGTCTTCCTGCGTGCGCAGGTTCAGCACCAGGTCGGTCCGGTCTTCCAGCAAATGCGGGTGTGTGACCTTCGCTGCATGCGACTCCGGTATCACCCGCAGACAACCGTTTTCGACAACCGACTCTTCCAGCGCCACCCACACCGTACAGGTGGCCAAGGGCCGCATGGGCCAATAGTGGCCGTCCTGGTGCCAGGGCGTTTCCTGGCCGTCAC
>JANNEZ010000344.1:0-1959 GCA_031379255.1 Rhodoferax sp.
ACGCCGCCGGCAATCATCAGCGTGGCTTCGCCGGCCTTGATGGCGCGCGCGGCCGTGCCCACCGCGTCCATGCCGGAGCCGCACAGGCGGTTCACCGTGCTGCCGGGCAACTCCATCGGCAGGCCCGCCAGCAGGCTGGCCATGTGCGCCACATTGCGGTTGTCTTCACCGGCCTGGTTGACACAGCCATAGATGACGTCGGCCACCGCCAGCCAATCGACGTTCGGGTTGCGCGCCATCAGCGCCTTGAGCGGCACGGCGGCGAGGTCGTCGGTGCGCACGCTGGAGAGCGCGCCGCCGTAACGGCCAAAGGGGGTGCGGATGGCGTCGCAGATGTAGGCTTGAGTGGTCATGGTGGTGGGGGCTGTTGTGGTGGGTGGGAGTAATGCGGATGAAGGATGATTTGGCGCTATCGCGCCTCGATGACAGAATGACTAAACATCGGAAGGCAAGTGCTTATTGGCTGATGGGCAGTCCCAGCAAGGCTTCAAGCTCGGCGTGGCCCAGGCCGTCTACTTTGTCGACCAGTTTAAGGCCCTGCGGCGTGCAGTCCAGCGTAGCCAGCTCGGAGTAAATGCGTTTGACGCAGCCAATGCCGGTGAGCGGGTAGCTGCAGGTTTTGACGACCTTGCTTTGCCCGGTCTTGGTCAGCAGGTCCATCATGACCCAGGTTTGTTTGGCGCCGATGGCGAGGTCCATCGCGCCGCCCACGGCCGGGATCGAGCCTGCTTCGCCCGTGCTCCAGTTGGCCAAGTCACCTGTGGCGGAGACCTGGAACGCGCCGAGCACGCAAATGTCGAGGTGCCCGCCGCGCATCATGGCAAAGCTGTCGGCATGGTGGAAAAATGCGCCGCCCTGGAGCAGCGTCACCGGTTGTTTGCCGGCGTTGATGAGGTCGTAGTCTTCACTGCCCGCTGCAGGCGCCGGGCCCATGCCCAAGATGCCGTTTTCGCTGTGCAGCAATACCTCGAGGTCTTTGGCCATGTGGTTGGCCACCAAGGTCGGCATGCCGATGCCCAGGTTCACTGTGGCGCCTTCGGGGATGTCTTGGGCGACGCGTTTTGCGAGCTCGTCTTTGCTACGTTTTTGATAGCTAATCATGTATATTCCACGTGACTTGAAGTTCTATTTTTCTTGATTTTTTTGGTTTTTCCATGCATTTCGCCCTTTTCATACCCATATTGGGTACGATAGAAGCCATTCGGCAGCAGGAAGCTCGGCCCCATCATGCGGCCGCCTTGAAACCACCGGCTTGGGTGGCCACACGGGCGATTTTGACGACCTGGCTGACAAAAATGCCGGGCGTGATCACGTGCTCGGGGTTGATCTCGCCCAGCGCCGCGACTTCATGCACGGTGGCCACGGTTTTCTTGCAGGCCATGGCCATCACCGGGCCGAAGTTGCGCGCCGCCATGCGGTAAGTGAGGTTGCCCCAGCGGTCGCCGCGCTCGGCCTTGATGAGCGCCAAGTCGCCATAAATCGGGTACTCCAGCACGTGATGTTTGCCATTGATCTCGCGTGTTTCCTTCGGGCTGCCGTCGCGGTTTTTGGCCAGCTCGGTGCCGAAGCCGGTGGGCGTGAAAAACGCGCCAATGCCGGCGCCCGCCGCGCGGATGCGTTCGGCCAGGTTGCCCTGGGGCACCAGTTCAAGCTCGAGTTTGCCGCTGCGGTACAGGCCGTCAAACACCTGCGAATCGGCCTGGCGCGGAAAGCTGCAGATGATCTTGCGCACGCGGCCGGCCTTCAAGAGCGCGGCCAGGCCGGTCTCGCCGTTGCCGGCGTTGTTGTTGACCACCGTGAGGTCTCTGGCGCCCTGCGCGATCAGCCCCTCAATCAGCTCGTCCGGAATGCCGGCCGTGCCAAAGCCGCCAATCATCACGGTGGCGCCGTCTTGCACGCCCGCGAGCGCGGCTTCGACGGAATTTGCAATCTTGTTGATCATGGTGGCTTGATTCTAGG
>JANNEZ010000396.1:0-3835 GCA_031379255.1 Rhodoferax sp.
CTGACCCGTGCGGAAATGACGATCCAGAGGATCATGACGGTTTCGGGCGCCACCCAAGTCACAGGGGTGGGTTACGCGCCCCAAGGTCAGATCGAACACGAAGGCGTCAGGCTGGAGGCCGGCCCACTGCATGCAGAACAAGTCGTGGTTCTGGGCGGCGGCTGCCTGGCTGGCAACGCCAACTTGCGGCAAGGGGTGGGCGGGGAGTGGGAAATCCACGGCGACCCGACCGAAGCGGCCTTCCTCGTGGCCGAACGCAAACTCGGCGCCACCGAACGGCGCGAGCGGCGCTTCGAGCGCATTGGCGAAATTCCCTTCACATCGGAGCGGAAAATGATGTCGACAATCGCGCTCGACCACGAACACGGCGACGCGATGGTGTTGATTGCCAAAGGCGCTCCGGATGTGTTGCTGGGCCGCTGCACACAGGCCCGCGCAGGCATGGGAACGGTCGAACTCGATGACGCGTTGCGGGCAAAGATTCTGGCCGACGTCGACACACTCTCCGACGCTGCGCTGCGCACCTTGGCGGTGGCCTACCGGCCCCTGAGCCCGGGTGAGGACCCCCAAGCCGCGGAATCGCTTGAACGTGAGCTTGTCTTCGCAGGCACCGTGGGCATGATCGACCCACCGCGCGAGGAGGCGGCACTGGCCATTGCCGAGGCCCGTCGGGCTGGCATACGGGTGATCATGATCACTGGCGATCACCCGCGCACCGCCATGCGCATTGCGGCCGATCTGGGCATCGTGTCTGCCGGCGCCCAGGCGCTGACGGGCAGCGAACTCGATGCGCTGGGGGAGGCGGACTTCGCCGAGGCCGTGCGCAAAACGTCTGTCTACGCCCGGGTGTCGCCTGCACACAAGCTGCGCATCGTGGACGCGCTGCAGACCCTGGGAGACACCGTCGCCATGACCGGCGATGGTGTCAACGACGCGCCGGCGTTGAAGTCAGCCGATATTGGCGTGGCCATGGGAATGACCGGAACCGAGGTGACGAAAGAAGCTGCCAAGATGATTCTGGCTGACGACAATTTCGCCACGATCGTCGAGGCCGTGCGCGAAGGGCGCGGAATCTTTGACAACATCCGCAAATTCCTGCGTTACCTCCTGTCCTCCAACATGGGCGAAGTGCTGACGGTCTTCCTGGGTGTGGTCGGGGCTGGGATGATCGGCTTGTCGGCTCCCGGTGGCGCAGTGGTGCTGCCGCTGCTCGCCACGCAGATCCTGTGGCTCAACCTGATCACGGATTCCTGGCCCGCGCTGGCGATGGGTCTGGATCCGCCAAACGACGACGTCATGGCCCGAAAGCCGCGTGCCCCAGGCGAGCGCGTGATCGATGCCCGCATGTGGTTCGAGGTGCTTCAGATTGGCATGGTGGTGGCTTTGGCAACCCTGCTGACCATCGACATGTACTTGCCGGGTGGGCTGATCGAGGGCACGCACGACCTCGCCAACGCCCGCACAGCGGGCTTCACGGTATTGGTATTCGCTCACCTGTTCAACTGCTTCAACGCCCGCTCGGAGATCGCCAGCGCCTTCAACAACCTGTTCGGCAACCCGTGGTTATGGGGCGCGGTCGCCTTCTCGGCGCTGCTGCAGGTGGCAGTGGTGAACCTGGCCTTTCTCAATCTTGCCTTCGGCACCGTACCGCTGACGCTCGAACAGTGGCTGACTTGTGCCGCGATGGGCAGTGTTGTGCTGTGGTACAGCGAACTGGTCAAGCTGGTGGGCCGGGTGCTGGGCCGGTGAATTGAAGCCAGCCCGCTGAATCGGCGCCTAATGCAGGCTGGCCATGCTGGAAACCTCGAACAGGTCGACCTGCGCAATCCGGTCTTCAGGCAGGCCCAGCAGGGACACCACCGAGACCAGATCCTGGTCGACGATGAACGAGGCCGAGGAGGGTGCGGCCAGCAGCGCATCGGGATGTTGCGGCCTGGCCACCACGTAACCCTGAACGTAGTCAACACCGATTTCTATCAGTGTCTGAACGGTGGCTGCGTCTTCCGCCCATTCGGCAATGGTTTTCATGCCCAGATTGCGCGCCAGGCTGACGATCGCCTCCACAATCGCCACGTTGGCCGGATGGCGGTTCATGTTGACGATGAAACTGCCGTCAATTTTCAGCAGATCGGCGGTCAGCTCCTTGAGGTAGGAGAACGAGGTGTACCCGGCGCCAAAGTCGTCCAGAGCCACCTTGGCGCCAAAACTGCGCACCCGGTCGACAAAACGGCGCGTGTTGTTCAAATCGTGCAGGGCCACACTTTCGGTGATCTCCAGGCACAAATGGCGCACCACGTTGACGTTTTGTTCGAGCATGCCATATACGTCCTGCAGGAATCGCTCGTCGTTGAGCGAAGCGCCGCTCAGGTTCATGCAGACAAACCGGGTGTGTTTGAGGCGCTCATGGTTCTGGTTGAGCCAGGCCAAAGTGGTGGCGAGCACCCAACGGTCGATCACACTCATGCGGCCGCTTTTTTCTCCGGCAGCGATCAGGCGGTCGGTCGGAATCGGTTTGCCGTCGCTGTCGAGCATGCGCAACAAAACTTCGAAATTCAGTGAAGCATGCGGGTTGGACAGCGACATGATCGGTTGCATCACCACAAACAGGCCATCGGTTGCGGAGGCGGTGGACAGCTGCTCGACCAGTTTCAGCTCGGCGTCGTGCTGGTCGAAGGCGCTGGCGTTGCGCTCGTAGACCACTAGGCCGTCGCCGCTGGCGGCTTTGGCGTCATGGCAGGCGCGGTCGGCCGTGGACACTGCGTCCTTGACCTGCATTTCGGCGCCAACTTCAATCAGGCCTATGGAGCCACGCACATGGAAGGCCCGGTCGCCGACGCGATAAGGCGTTTGCCCCAAGCTTTCAATGATGCCACGGCAAATGAGCGTAGCCACCGGGATTTTGGTATCAGACATCACCAGCACGAATTCATCGCCGCCAACCCGGCCAAACTGGATGGCCCCTGAAATCATGTGCGAAACACGCTGGCAGACCTGCTGCAATACGTCGTCGCCGGCGCTGTGGCCATACAGGTCGTTGATCAGGCGGAAGCGGTCAAGATCCAGGTAGGCCAGCGTCAGCGGCTTGCCCAGTGCCAGCTCCGTCATGGCGTGGTCCAGCGCCTTCTCGATGCCGCGCCGGTTGAGCACCTTGGTCAGCGGATCATTGTTGACCAGAAACAGCAACTCCTCAGTGGCCTTGGCCTTTTCGGTGATGTTTTGCAGCGATCCCTCGACACGGTCGCCTGCCAGAGCGGCCTTGACCAGGTAGCGGCTGACTTCTCCGCCTTCAAACAACTGGGAGCGGCCCCGCAATTCCAGCTCCCCTTCCTTTTGGGTCAGCACCATGTTGTGCAGTTGCGACCAGGCGCCGCCAATGAAATAACGCTGCCAGGTGTGGCCGCCATTCTCCAGAACCTTTGGGCCCAACATGCGCAACAGCGCGGGGTTGGCGCTCAAAAACCGCCCACGCAAATCCAGTGTGAAGAGGCCGATGGGCATGGCTTCATAGGTATGCTGCAATTCGGCCTGAAGCGCCAGCCGCTGATTGTGTTCGAGGCGCATTTGCGCCGAGATGGCCAATGTAGCGAGCAGGCTGCTGGCCAACGCGGCCGTAACGAAATTCACCGAGCCGATCAGGCCCTTGAGGCCAAGCGCCGCGGCTGCCACTTCGACCAGGCTGGCGGCCAGTGTGATGCCGATGGAGGCGCTGTACCACATGGCGACCTGCGATCGGGTCTTGATGAGGATGATGGTCAACGCCAATACGACGACGCCGATGGTCGCGCCCGTCGAAACCCACAGGAACGGCAAAAAGGTTTTGTACGGCAACACAATG
>JANNEZ010000495.1:0-7657 GCA_031379255.1 Rhodoferax sp.
GACGTGGGCACGGCCGAGAAGGCCAGCAGCATGGTGGTTTGCACCGCGTTCAAACCAAACCAGCTGGCCAGGGCCCACGCGGCCAGCGGCGACAGCAGGTGTTTGATGGTCAACACCGAAATGCCCAAGGTCTTGGCGTGGGCCAGGGCGGTGAGCCCCAGGCCGGCGCCCGCCGCCATCAGGCCCAGCGCGAGCGATGCGGCGCCCAGGCGCGTGACAGTGGGCAGCAGCCAGCCGGGGAAGGCGAAACCGGCCAGGTTGGCCAGCACTCCGCCAGCGGTGGCGATGATGAGCGGGTTGGCCATCAGCGCGCGGCCGATGTGCTGGTCGGCGTGGCGGGCCATCGGCCACACGGCGGCGATGTTCAGCACCGGCACACACACGCCGATCAGGATGGCGATCAGCGCCAGGCCCTGCGGGCCAGCCAGTCGCTCGGCCAGCGCCAGCGCGATGAAGGAGTTGAAGCGAAAGGCGATCTGCGCGCAGGCGGCGTGCTGGCGCGTGTCGATGTGTGTCTTGAGCCAGGGCAGGCGCGGCAAGGCGTAGGCCAGCGCGATGCCCACGGCGCACAGCGCCCACCCGGCGCCGATGACGCTGGAGGCCGCGCCCAGGTTGAGCGGCGTCTTCACAATCGAATGAAACAGCAGCACCGGGAACAGAAAGTAGTAAACCAGTGATTCGACTTTCTCCCACACGGCGCGGTCCAGCGCGGTGTAGCGGCAGACCAGGAAGCCCAGGAGAATCAGGGAGAAATCGGGGAAGAGCAGTTGAAAGAAGTTCACCCTGCGAGAATATTCGATTTCCAGAACGCTGCGATAGGGCGTTGCGCCTCCTAGCCGTGCTGAAGCACTGTCTTCGTCGGCGCGCCTACTCTCGCAGCGTTCTGGAAATCGAATTGACCCTTCGGAGCCCCTTCAATGAAACACAAAACCATCTTTTTTCTGACCCTGCTGGCCGCTGCAAGTGGCTCGTTCGCCCAAACCTACCCCAACAAGCTCATCAAGCTGCAAGTGCCGTTTGCGCCCGGTGGCACCACCGACATCATCGCCCGGGTGATCGCCGAGCCGCTGGGCAAGGCGCTGGGGCAGACGGTGATTGTGGAAAACAAGGCGGGCGGCGGCGGCGTGATTGGCGCGAACGAGACGGCCAAGGCTGTCCCAGACGGCTACTCACTGGGCATGGCCACGGTGTCGACCACGGCGGCGAACCCGGCCATCAACCCGAAAATTCCCTACAACCCGCTGACCGATTTCACGCCCATCATCAACATCGCGGCCACGCCCAATGTGATCGCGGTGCACCCGAGCTTTCCGGCAAAGGACTACAAGGGTTTCATCGCCGAGCTGAAAAAATCGCCGGGCAAATATTCCTATGCCTCTTCTGGCACGGGGGGCATAGGCCATTTGCAGTCAGAGCTGTTCAAGAACCTGGCCGGGGTGTTTGTGACGCACATTCCCTATAGGGGCGCGGGCCCCGCGCTGAACGACACGGTGGCCGGCCAGGTGCCCTTGATTTTCGACAACATACCCTCGGCCCTGCCCTTCATCAAAGACAACCGGCTGGTGCCCATCGTGGTGGCCGCGCCGCAGCGGCTGGCGCAGTTGCCCAACGTGCCGACCTTCAAGGAGGTGGGCCTGGAGCCGGTCAACCGCATGGCGTATTACGGCATTCTGGGCCCGAAAGGTTTGCCCAAAGAGGTCGTAGACAAAGTCAATGCCGCCGTGAAAAAGGCGCTGGAAGACCCGGCTGTCAAAAAGCGCATTGAAGACACCGGCTCAATCATCATCGCCAACACGCCAGAGCAATTTGCCGCGCAGATCAAGGCCGAGTTTGAGGTCTACAAAAAGGTGGTCGACACCGCCAAGCTCAAACTGGATTGACGGGTGGCCGGGCAGGGCGGGTCAATGAAGGCAGACGGCAGGGTGATGGATCACGCCATCGACACCTTCATCGACGCCCTGTGGCTCGAAGACGGCCTGTCGAAAAACACGCTCGCGGCCTACCGGCGCGACCTGAGCCTGTTTGCCGCCTGGCTGGACAAGAGTGGCAAATCCCTGCTTGAAGCGGCTGAAACCGATGTGCTGGCCTATTTTTCCGAACGGCATGAGGCCAGCAAGGCGACTTCGGCGAATCGCCGCCTGACCGTGTTCAAGCGTTTTTTCCGCTGGGCGCTGCGCGAACATCGGGTCAGTGTTGACCCGACGCTGAAACTGCAACCGGCCAAACAGGCGGCGCGTTTTCCGGCCACCCTGTCCGAAGCAGAGGTTGAAGCGCTGCTGGCCGCGCCGGACCTGGCCAGCGGCATCGGCATCCGCGACCGGGCCATGATCGAGCTGATGTACGCCAGCGGGCTGCGCGTGAGCGAGCTGGTTTCGCTCAAAGTGCTCAACCTGAGCCTCTCGGACAACGTGCTGCGGGTGTTTGGCAAAGGCAACAAGGAGCGGCTGGTGCCTTTCGGGGAGGTGGCCAACCAGTGGCTGCGCATCTACATGACGCAGGTGCGCCCGGCGATGGTGGCCTTGCACCAAACCGACGACCTGTTTGTGACCAACCGGGGCACAAAACCCGGCACGGCCATGAGCCGCGTGATGTTCTGGATGATCATCCGCAAATACGCGCAAATGGTGGGCATCACCTCCAAACTCTCGCCGCACACCCTGCGCCACGCCTTTGCCACGCACCTGCTGAACCACGGCGCGGACCTGCGCGCGGTGCAAATGCTGCTGGGGCACGCGGATATTTCGACCACGACGATTTACACCCACGTGGCGCGCGAAAGGCTCAAAACGATTCACGCGGCGCATCACCCGCGCGGGTGATTTGGCTATGGAACAGGTGTTTTCAATGCAAGCAATTCATCCTCGCTGAAGCCGGCCTTGCGCCGTGCCGCTTCGTTGAACGGTGGACGAAGTTTTGGGGCCTTGTAGCGCTCCGTCAAAACGGCGTAGTGGCGCACCGGGTCAAGCCCGTCGCGTTCGCACAGCCAGCGGTACCAGTGGTTGCCAATGGCCACGTGGCCCACTTCGTCCTGCAGGATGATGTCCAGAATCTCCACCGCGCGCAGCGCATCCGGCGTGCCCACCTGGCGCAGCTTGGCCTGGATTTGCGGCGTGGCGTCGAGCCCGCGTGCCTCCAGTGTGCGCGGCACCAGCGCCATGCGGGCGACAACATCGTGTGCGGTTTTGTCGCACATCTCCCACAGGCCGTCGTGCGCGGGGAAATCGCCATAGTCCCAGCGCGGCCCAAGCTGGCCGCTTGCGTCAGGCTTTGAATCCATGCCCCGCAGATGCTCACGCAACAGCGTGAAGTGGTAAGCCTCCTCGCGGGCAACGAGCGCCCAATCGGTGTAAAACGGTTCGGGCAGGCCGTCAAAGCGCCACACGGCGTCCAGCGCAAGGTTGATGGCGTTGAACTCGATGTGGCAAATCGAATGCACCAGCGCAGCGCGGCCTTCCAGCGTGGACGGCGCGCGGCGCGGCACCTGGGCGGGGTGCGTCAGCGCCGGACGTTCAGGGCGGCCGGGGATTAGTCGGTGAGCCAAACGCGGGACCGAACTTGGCTGACCGGCAGGGCCCAGCGTCAAAGCTGACTTTTGCTGCGGGTCCGGCTCGCACCAGGCCCGGCACGCCCATTGGCGGACTTCCAGTGTCAGTGAGGCAGGAAGGGGCACAGGCGTGGGCATGAAGCGATTGTCGGTGAGCCCGATGCAGGCTTCTACAATTCAGGCCTTCCACCCAGCGATAGAGGATCCCCAGAATGGCAATTTACGAACTCGACGGCGTTTCACCCACCCTGGGCAAAGACGCCTACGTGGCCGACAGCGCGCAGGTGATGGGCGACGTGGTGCTGGGCGAGGGCGCGAGCCTGTGGTTTGGCGTGATCGCGCGGGGCGACTCGGAGAGGATCACCATCGGGCGCGGCAGCAATGTACAAGACGGCTGCGTGCTGCATGCCGATGCGGGAAAACCGCTGGTGATTGGCGACAACGTGAGTGTGGGCCACATGGTGATGCTGCACGGCTGCACCGTGGGCGACGGAACGCTGATTGCCATTGGCGCGATTGTGTTGAATGACGCGAAGATTGGCAAAAACTGCATCGTCGGCGCGAACTCGCTGGTGACCGAGGGCAAGGAGTTTCCTGATGGCTCGATGATCATGGGCAGCCCGGCCAAGCTGGTGCGGATGCTGGGGCCTGAGCAGATTGCCGGCCTGCAAGGCATTTCCAATCACTACGTTGAAAACGCCAAGCGCTTCAGAGCCGGGTTGAAGAAAATCGGCTGAAGCTCAGGTAGGGTTGTCAGGGTGTCGGAACTCCACAAATTCATGTTCGACGGCCTGCCGGTGCGCGGCGCCATCGTGCGACTGAGCGACGCCTGGGTGGAGATCTTGAGCCGCCGGGCGGCCAACACCGCGTCGGGGCCGTACCCGCTGCCGGTGCAGGAACTGCTGGGAGAAATGGCGGCGGCGGGCGTGTTGATGCAGTCCAACATCAAGTTTGACGGCGCGATGGTCTTGCAGATCCAGGGCGATGGCCCGGTGAAACTGGCGGTGGCCGAGGTCAATGCCGATTTGAGCCTGCGCGCCACAGCGACCCTGGCGGGCGAGGTCGCTTCAAAAGCGTCGCTCAGTGACATGGTGAACGTCCACAACGAAGGCAAATGCGCCATCACGCTCGACCCCAAAACCAAGAGGCCCGGCCAGCAGGCTTACCAGGGCGTAGTGCCGCTGTTTGGCGACCGCAGGGAAAAGCTGGAACACATCAGCGAGGTGCTGGCGCATTACATGTTGCAAAGCGAGCAGTTGGAGACGACTCTGATTCTGGCGGCGAACGGCGAGGTCGCAGCCGGCCTCTTGATCCAGAAAATGCCCGCTGGCGGAGGGAAAGTGTCAAAAGAGCTGGAGGTGGATCCGAATTATCTGGACGCCTACAACCGCATCTCGATCCTCGCCGCCAGCCTGAAGCGCCAGGAGTTGTTGACGCTGGATGTCGACACCATCCTGCGCCGCCTGTTCTGGGAAGAAAAGCTGCTGCGTTTTGCGCCGCAAGCGGGCGAGAAGGCGCCGCGTTTCGCCTGCACCTGCAGCCGCGCGCGCGTTGGCCGCATGCTGCGGGGGCTGGGCCGCGAAGAGGCTGAGTCCATCATTGCCGAGCGCGGCGAGATCGAGGTGGGCTGCGAATTTTGCGGCCAGCAGTACCGCTTTGACGCGGTGGACGCCGCCGGCCTGTTTGCTGAAAAAGCCAGCCTGCAGAACGCGCCCGATACACCGCAATAGGGCGGCAACAGGCTTTCAGTCGGCCCGGAAGCCCGAGGCCTTCACCACCGGTCCCCAGCGCGCGGTGTCGGTGTCCAGCAGCTTCTGCAGGTCGCCCGGTGTGCCGCCTGCCACTTCGAGGCCGAGCGCGCCCAGCTTCTCGACCACATCGGGCTGGGCCAACACGCGGCTCACCGCGCGGTTCACCCGCTCGATCTCGGCCGCCGCTGTTTTGGCTGGCGCAAACAGCGCAAACCAGCCGCTGCCCATGATGTTGGGGTAACCCTGTTCGACAAAAGTGGGCACATCGGGCAGGGCCCGCGTGCGTTTGGGTGTTGACGTGGCCAGCGCGCGGACCTTGCCAGCCTTGATGTTCTGCAGCCACTCCAATTCCACATCGATGCCCACCGGCACCTGGCCGCCCAGCACCGCAATCTGCAGCGGCGCGCCGCCGGCGTAGGGCACGTGGATCACATCCACACCGGCCGAGCGCCCGATCAACAGGCCGAAGAAATGCGGCAGGCTGCCTGCGCCCGGCGTGCCGAAGGCGGCATTCTGCGGGTTGGCCTTGAACCAGGCCACAAGCTCCTGCACGTTTTTGATGGGCGAATCGGCCTTCACCGTCAGCGCGAAATTGAAGTTGCACAGGTGGCTCACCGGCACCAGGTCGGTGGCCGGGTTGTAGTTGAGCTTGCTGAACACCATGGGCGCCAGCACCGGCACCACCACCGGGGTGATCATCAGCGTGCCGCCATCCGGGGGCGTGTTTTTGAACATCTCTGCGGCCACCCGGCCAGCCGCGCCGGGCTTGTTCTCCACGATGATGTTTTGTTTCAGCTCGTCTTTCAGGCGCTCGGCCAGCAGCCGCGCCACCGTGTCGATGGAGCCGCCGGGCGGAAAGCCGAGCAGTATCTTCAGGGTCTTGTCCGTTTGGGCCAACACCTGCGCGGGCGCAAACACGGATGCGGCGGCGAGTGTGGCCAGGCTGCGGGTGAGGTGGCGGCGTTTCATGGAGTCTCCTGCTTGGCAATCTGCCTGTGGGCTAAAGCGCCATCGTAACGGGATTGGCCAGCTGGGCGCAAGCGGTCTAGCGGCCCAGCAGCCGGCCAAACAGCCGGTGTTCGCAGTCTGGGTCGCTGCATTTGTCGCAGGGCCAGACCCAGGCGTTTTGCACAGTCTCTGAAACTGGCGCGCCACAGCGGAAAATGGCTTGAAGCGCATTGCGCAACCGGAAGTCGCCACTGCCGTACACCACCTGACAGGCGAGCCCGGCGCGCGACAAGCCCGCGCGAAGGTGGGCGTCTTGCGTTTCTTCCCCGGGTGTGGGCGGGCGCAGATCCAGGCCCATCAGCAGCACGCAGTGTCGCAAGCCCGCAATGATGGAGGCAGGCTCTGAAATCTCCAGGCCGCTGTCCGAATGTGAAAGCGCCTGCGCCAGCGCGCTTTTTCCGGTATTGCGCGCGCCGAAGATTGCGACTTTCATGCTGGCTGTTGTTTTGCCGGCCAGCAGCTCAGCGTGTGATATGCACGTAAATCTCGTTGGGCTTGACCATGCCCAACTCCTGGCGGGCACGCTCTTCCACCATTTCCAGCCCTTCCTTGAGGTCGCGCACCTCGGCTTCAAGGCGGCTGTTGGCCAGCTGCGCCAGCGCATTCTTCTTCTGCTGTTCATCGAGATCTTGTGTCATGCGGTTCACGCTGGGCACACTGCCCCGGCCAAACCACAACTGCGCGTGGAAAACCACCAACAGCGCAATCAGGAAAGCCGGGACAAGGCGGGAACTCATGGCCGCGTGTCTACCGGGAAGTGATGTTTTGCCGCCGGGCCGCCCCAAGGCTTCACGAAGTGCGGCGAAGCCAAAATGCGGCCCCACCCCAAGCGTAGCGCAGGACGGCTGCGCGGGGCAGGGGGCCACACGCAGTGGGCGACCGTGGGGGCCATTATTTCAAGTTGTAGAAAGCCGAACGGCCTGGGTAGGTGGCGATGTCGCCCAAATCCTCTTCAATGCGCAGCAACTGGTTGTATTTGGCCATGCGGTCTGAGCGGCTCAAACTGCCGGTTTTGATCTGCCCGGCGTTGGTGCCAACCGCAATATCGGCAATCGTCGAGTCTTCGGTTTCGCCCGAGCGGTGGCTGATGACAGCCGTATAACCCGCGCGTTTGGCCATCTCGATGGCGGCGAAGGTTTCGGTGAGGGTGCCGATCTGGTTGATCTTGATCAGGATCGAGTTGGCGATGCCCTTGTCGATGCCTTCCTTGAGGATCTTGGTGTTGGTGACAAACAGGTCGTCGCCGACGATCTGCACTTTTTTGCCCAGGCGCTCTGTGAGCAGCTTCCAGCCGTCCCAGTCGCCCTCGCTCATGCCGTCTTCAATGCTGATGATGGGGTATTTGTCGACCCAG
>JANNEZ010000498.1:0-9820 GCA_031379255.1 Rhodoferax sp.
GCACTCACAGCCACCGGCAGGCCATGTGCCATGGCCTCCAGCACCACCATGCCAAAGGTATCCTCCAGCGTTGGGTGCGCCAAGGCGTCGGCCGCTTCATACGCGCCGCCCATGTTTTGAAGTTGCCCCAGAAACGACACCATTGGCTCCAGGCCCAGGCGCTTGATCTGTGCGCCAAATGCCGGCGCCTGGGTGGCATTGCCAACCACTGCCAGATTTAAATCAAGCGCTTGCGGCGCTTTTGAGAGCTGCGCCAGGGCCTCCAACACGGTCGCCAGGCCCTTCTTGTGAAAATCATTCGCAACGAACAACACCAGCGGGCCCTGCAAGGGCAAGCCCAGGGCTTCGCGCGCAGCCCGTTTTGCAGCAGGAGAAGCCGCCCCAGGCGCGGCATCGATGCCGGGTGTGATCACCTCCAGCATCGGCGCGGTGTGCGGATGCGTCGCCACCAACACATCGCGCAAGGTGTTGGAGGCGGCCACCAGGCGGCGCCCGGGCTGCGGCGCATAACGCCGCTTCTCCAGCCACAGGTAAACCAGCAGACGCGGGCTCGTCACCACCTTGAGCCAGCGCAGCGAAACCTGCCAGCCCGCGCGGCCAACAAACAGGTTGTGGCGGATCGGCAGCACGTGCACTGTTTGCACTTGCCCATGCCAGGTGTTTTCGTGTGAATGCACCACATCAAAACCTTCGCGGGTCGCGCGCCAGGTCGCATATGCGAACCACAGCTGGTTGATCCAGCGCGGCCGCGCCAGCGGCAGGGCCACACGGTGGTAAGTCACACCTGGGTGCTGGTGGCGAATCGACTGGGCAAAAACGTGTATCTCATGGCGCGCCGCCAGGCGCTCGACCAGGGCAGTGGCGTAACGCTCGGCGCCGCCACCAGTGGGATCAAAATTGCGGCTCAAAACGGCGACCCGCAGCCGGCGAGTCTCGGACGGTGCGCTCACACCCGCCGCCGGTCTTCGTAAGCCGTCGCCAGTTTCAGCCACAGGCCTGGCCGCGTGGTGGCCCGCAAGACCGGTGCGCGCGGCAACTGCAGCAGGTCGTCGCCCGCTCTGGCCCGCCCGCGCCGCGTCGTCGTTGCGGTGTCGTACCCGGCTTCGCGAACCATGGCCACATGTTCGGTTGAATACGCGCCAAACGGGTAACAGAAGTGCCGTACCGCCGTGCCGCTCACCTGCTCCAGCTCGGACTTTGACGCGGCAATTTCCTCGCGCGCCATGGCGGCGGGCACTGCGGTGAGCCGCACATGGTTGCGCGAATGGGCGCCGATATCTTGCCCGGCCGCTGCCCATTCACGCAACTGGCTGGCGTCCATCAAGGGCGTCTGGGCCACGCCCAGGGCGGCGTCCCAATCATTGGCGCCGCCGAGCCGCTGGCTGACGAAATAACAGGTGGCGGAGAATCCGTGGCGCTGCAACACCGGCACGGCGTGGACCACGTTGTTGCAGTAGCCATCGTCAAAGGTGATGCCCACCACTTTCCCGGTTTTAACACCCTTGAGGTAAGGCAACAGAGCCGGCATGCTCAGGCCCCGATACCCCAAACCCGCCAGCAAGGCCATCTGTTGCGCAAACACTTTCGGGCTCACGTAGAGGCTGCGAAACGAAGCGCCCCGCGCAGGCGCCGCATCGATCTGGTGAAACGTGAGGATGGGAATCGGGTGCGTCACATCAGCACAATATCGTACTGCTCCTGCCCCATGGCAGCCTCACTCTGCAGCGAAACCGGTTTGCCAATGAACTCGCACAGCCCTGCGAGGTGCTGGCTCTCCTCGTCCAGAAACAGCTCGATCACCTGCGGCGACGCCACCACCCTGAACTCGCGCGGATTGAATTGCCGGGCTTCACGCAGGATCTCGCGAAAAATGTCGTAAGCCACGCTGCGCGCGGTTTTCACGATGCCTTTGCCGGTACAGACCGCACAGGGCTCGCACAACATGTGCGCCAGCGATTCACGCGTTCGTTTGCGGGTCATTTCGACCAGACCGAGCTGCGAAAACCCGCCGGCCGAGGTCTTGACGCGGTCGCGTTGCAACTGCTTGCGGAACTCGGCCAGCACGGCGTCGCGGTGGTCTTCGCGCGCCATGTCGATAAAGTCGGCAATGATGATGCCGCCCAGGTTGCGCAGGCGCAGTTGCCGGGCGATGGCTTGCGCGGCTTCCAGGTTGGTTTTGAAAATCGTGTCGTCAAAATTGCGCGCGCCCACAAAACCGCCGGTGTTCACGTCCACTGTGGTGAGCGCCTCGGTCTGGTCGACGATCAGGTAACCGCCCGATTTCAAATCGACACGCCGCCCCAAAGCCTTGGCGATTTCCTCATCGATGGAAAACAGGTCGAATATCGGCCGCTCACCCTTGTAATGCTGGAGTTTTCCCGCCGCCTGCGGCATGAATTCCTGCCCGAAACCCTGCAACAACTCGAATTGTTCCCGCGAGTCCACCTTGATGGTTTGCGTCGCTTCACTCACCATGTCGCGCAATACGCGCTGCAGCAGGTTCAGGTCCTGGTGCAACAAGGAGGCCGGTGGCAGCCGCACGGACGCGTCCTTGATGCGCGCCCAGGCCCTGCGCAGGTAAGCGATGTCATCGGCGAGTTCGGCGTCGGACGCGTCTTCGCCGTTAGTGCGCAGTATGAAGCCACCCCCGCCGGGCTGGGTGAGCGACTGCAGGCGTGTGCGCAGTTCATCGCGCTGGCCGGCGGGGATTTTTTGCGATACACCGACGTGGTCGTCCTGCGGCAAAAACACCAGCAGGCGCCCGGCAATGCTGATTTGCGTGGACAGCCGCGCGCCCTTGGTGCCGATCGGGTCTTTGATCACCTGCACCGTCAGCGCCTGGCCTTCAAACACCTGGCGCTCAATGGGGACCTGTGTCTGGGCCGCGCGCGCCGCGCTGAGGGTTTCGCCGTCAACCGGCGGGTGCCAGACATCGGCCACATGCAAAAACGCCGCGCGCTCCAGGCCAATGTCAATGAAGGCCGATTGCATGCCCGGCAGGACACGAGCCACCCGTCCGAGGTAAACATTGCCCACCAGACCCCGCTCCAGCGTGCGCTCAACGTGCAATTCCTGCACCGAGCCGTTCTCCACCACGGCCACGCGGGTCTCCTGGGGCGACCAGTTGATCAGGATGTCTTCATTCATGGCCGTATTGTTGACCGGATTTGCGCGTCAGCAGGCGCGCTTTAAGGCTTGCAGCAACCCGGCGGTTTCGTGCATCGGCAAACCCATGATGCCCGAATAACTTCCGCTGATGTGGGTGATAAACGCGGCGGCCTGGCCCTGAATGGCATAGGCGCCCGCCTTGCCCATGGGCTCGCCGCCCGCCACATAGGCGCGGATTTGCGCCGGGTCCATGGCGCAAAACGTGACGCGTGACGCGCTGAGCGCCTGAACGCGCTGGCGCGAAGTGCCGATCGCCACCGCTGTCAGCACGCGGTGGGTGTGGCCCGCCAAGTCGCCCAGCATGCGGCGCGCGTCAACCGCGTCGGCGGGTTTGCCGTAAATTATGCGGCGCAGGGCCACGGTGGTGTCGGCACACAGCACCGGCGCCGCAGGCAGGCCCCGTCGTTGCATCCGCTGCAACGCAGCGTCGAGTTTCAAGCCGGTCACCCGCTTGACGTAATGGCTGGGTGATTCGTTCGGCAGCGCGACTTCGAGCGCTTCGGAATCCTCATCACCCTCGGGCAACAACAGTTCATGGCGCACGCCCAACTGGTCCAGCAGTTGACGCCGGCGCGGACTCTGGGAAGCTAAATATATAAATTTGATCATGAAAGAAAAGCAATTTTTCGCCGGGCCGCCCCAAGAAAAATTAGCCCCACCCCAAGCGAAGCGCAGGATGGCTGCGCGGGGGCAGCGACCCGCGAAGCGGTGGAGCGTGGGGGCAACATCCTATTCACGGTGGTAGGGATGCCCGGCGTTGATGGACCAGGCTCGGTAGAGCTGCTCGATCAGCAACACCCGCGCAAAGGCGTGCGGCAGCGTCATGTCGGAGAGCCGGATGCGCTCGTGCGCAGCCTGCCGGAATTGCGGCTCCAGGCCATCGGGCCCGCCGATCACCACAGCCACATCGCCGCCGCCGAGTTGCCAATCTTTCAGGCGCGCCGCCAGTGCCGCAGTGGTGAGCGAGGTGCCGCGTTCATCCAGCGCCACGACGCGGCTGTTTTTCGGAATGGCCGATTCAATGCGCGCACGTTCGGCGGCAAACAGGGTTTCCAGGGTTTTGGAGCCGCGCGGCTCGGTCTTCACCGCCTTGATCGACACCTTGATTTCCGGCGGAAAACGTTTGGCGTAATCGTCCCAGGCGGTTTGGGCCCAGTCTGGCACACGTAGACCGACGGCGATGATCGTCAGCTTCACGCCGGTATGCCCACTGGTGGCTGGAGGCGCTTATTTGCGACGGACAGCGGCCGCTTTTTTAGCCGGTGGCTTGCCGACAACCACACGTTTGGCCGCCGTTTTAGGGGATGAGGCCTTTTTGGCGGCGGTTTTCACACCCGGCTTGGCGAGCGAACGGCCGGCGGTTTTGGCTGCGGCCTTCTTCACCTGCGCCTTCGACGGGAAGGCCTCCTGCACGCCTTTCTTGGCTGCGCTGGAGCGGCGCAGGCTGCCCGCGTCTTTCGCGGCGACCGTGGCCGGTTTCTTGACGGGTGCCTTGTTGGCACCGGTTTTGCCAGCCGGTGCCGCCGGTTTCGCGGTGCCGAGTTTCAAACGCACCGGCTTTTCACCCCACAACTCTTCGAGGTGGTAATACTGGCGAAAATTGGGCTGCATGATATGCACCACGGCTGCGCCGCAATCCACGATGATCCATTCGCCGTTGGTTTCCCCTTCGACCCGGGGCGGCGGGAAACCCGCTCCTTTGACCGCATCGCGAACACTGGCAGCCAATGCCTTGGTCTGCCGGTTGGAGGTGCCGCAGGCCACAATGACCCGCTCAAACAGGGCTGACAGGTGCTCGGTGTCAAACACCACGATGTCCTGGGCTTTGACATCCTCCAGGCCATCGACAATGGCGCGCTGGAGTTTTTGGGTGTCTTTTTTGGCGGTGCTGGCGGCAGGGGTCGTTCGGGTCATCAAGGGATCAGGCTGGAGTTGAATAGAGGTTGTGTTGCGCAATATAACGCGCAACGGCGGGGCCGACCAGAGGGCTTACGTCTTGCCCTTGGGCAAGCTGCTGGCGAATTTGTGTGGCGCTGACGGAGTTTTCGGCCAGCTGCAGGCGCACAAAGCGGCCTGGCCAAGAGAGAAAGAGCGCTACAAGAGGATCAGCATCGCCTTGTGGCGCCGAGGCATCTTGCCTTTCAGCTATGCATATTGTAGCGCAGTTAAGCAATTCCTGCCAGTTGCGCCAAGTGGGCAGGGCCCGGGCCTGGTCGCCGCCAACCAGCAGAAACCACTCGGCACCTGGCAATTCAAGCTGCATGCCGTGCAAGGTATCAACCGTATAACTGGCCCCGGCGCGGCGCGTTTCGCGTTCGTCGATCACCACCCTGGGCAGTTCCCCAAACGCCAGACGGGCCATATTCACGCGATGCTCCGCGCTGCTCAAACTGCGTTGCTTGTGCCATGCATGGCCGGTTGGAACCACACGCAGTTCGTCCAGCTGCAATTGGCCAAGGGCGGCTTCAACCAGCGCCCGGTGCGCCAGGTGCGGCGGATCAAACGCGCCGCCAAACACGCCCACACGTTTTGCGCTGACTGTCAAACCCATTCCCGTCGGACGAGGAAATCGCTGTACAAAGCCGCTTCCGCTGAGCCGGGCTCAGGCTGTTGACGGTAGGCCCAACTGGCCAGCGGCGGCATCGACATCAAAATCGACTCGGTGCGGCCGCCTGACTGCAAGCCGAAATGCGTGCCGCGGTCCCACACCAGATTGAACTCGACATAACGCCCGCGCCGGTAAAGCTGGAAGTCGCGCTCACGCTGCGAGTACACGGTGTTTTTGCGGCGCTCGACAATCGGCACGTAGGCGGTGAGAAACGTGTCGCCCACAGCGCGTATCAGGGCGAAGCCGTTTTCGATGCCACCTTCGGAAAAGTCGTCAAAAAAGATTCCGCCTATGCCGCGCGGCTCGTTGCGGTGTTTGAGGAAAAAATAGTCATCGCACCCCGTTTTGAACTGGCGGTATTTGTCGTCGCCAAAGGGTTGCAAAGCCTCCTGGCAGGCCAGGTGGAAATGCGAGGCGTCTTCTTCAAAGCCGTAATACGGCGTCAGGTCCATGCCCCCGCCAAACCAGCAGACTGGTGCGCCCGGCAGGCCGTTTGGCAAAAGCGGTTTGGCAGCCAGCATGCGCACATTCATGTGAACCGTCGGCACATAGGGATTGCGTGGGTGAAATACCAGCGACACGCCCATCGCTTCAAAAGGCGCGCCATTGAGTTCGGGGCGGTTCTGTGAGGCCGAGGGCGGCAGTTTGCCGCCGCTCACACGCGAAAAACCGCAGCCAGCCCGTTCAAACACCGCGCCGCCTTCCAGGATCTGCGTGATACCCTGGCCCTGCAAGGGTTCGCCAGGCGATTTTTCCCAGTTGTCGGTGGTGAAGCTGCCGCCATCAACCGCCGCGATGGCGGACGTGATGCTGAGCTGCAAACTCTGCAGGTAGGCTTCGACGGCTTGCGGGTTCATACGACCAAAACAACGCCCGGGTTCAGCGCTTGACGGCACGCCAGCCGATGTCCTTGCGGTACTGCATGCCGTCGAAACGGATGCCGGCGGCCACTTCATAGGCCCGCTGCTGCGCCTGCTTCACGCTGTCGGCCAACGCCGTGACACACAACACGCGCCCGCCGCTGGTGACTGTCTGCCCGTCTTTGTGCGTCGTGCCCGCGTGGAACACCACGGCGTCGTCTGCGTCCCTGGGCAAACCTGCGATCACGTCCCCTTTGCGCGGGTTGACCGGATAGCCATGCGCGGCGGTCACCACACCCAGCGCCACACGGCGGTCCCACTCGAGTTCGACTTTATCCAAGTGGCCGTGCGGGCCGGGCTCGGTGGCGGCCATCAGCACATCGACCAGATCGGTCTTCAGACGCATCATGATCGGCTGGGTTTCCGGATCGCCCATGCGGCAGTTGAATTCCAGGGTTTTGGGGTGGCCATCGGCGTCGATCATCAGGCCCGCGTACAGGAAACCACTGAAGGGAATGCCGTCTTTCTCCATGCCCTTCACGGTGGGCAAAATGATTTCGCGCATCGCACGCGCGTGCACGGCAGGCGTCACCACGGGCGCCGGGGAATAGGCGCCCATGCCGCCGGTGTTGGGGCCTTCGTCGTTGTCGAGCAGGCGCTTGTGGTCCTGGCTGGTGGCCAATGTAAGCACGTTTTTGCCGTCCACCATCACGATGAAGCTGGCTTCTTCGCCTTGCAGGAATTCTTCAATCACCACACGCGCCACAGCCTTGCCATCGACGCCCTGGTTGTGAACCACACCCAGGGCGTTGTCCAGCAGCATGAAGTCGATGGCGTCATGCGCGTCTTGGAGCGTCATGGCCACCACCACACCTTTGCCGGCGGCCAAGCCATCGGCCTTGACCACAATTGGCACGCCGATTTTGTCCACATAAGCGTGCGCCAGCGCGGCGTCGGAGAACGTATCGAAGGCCGCTGTCGGGATGCCATGGCGTTGCATGAAGGCCTTGGAAAATGCCTTGGAGCTCTCCAGTTGCGCGGCGGCCCGCGTTGGCCCGAACACCCGCAGCCCATGCGCGCGGAATTCGTCGACGATGCCCGCAGCCAGCGGACCTTCCGGCCCCACCAGCGTAACCGCTATCTTTTCAGAAGCAGCCCAGGCCCGAAGCTCTTGAATGTCTGTGATGTTGACGTTTTGAAGCCGCTTATCCAGCGCCGTGCCGCCGTTGCCCGGCGCCACGTAAACCATTTGCACCTTGGGCGACTGCGCGAGTTTCCAGGCCAGGGCGTGTTCGCGTCCACCGCCGCCTACCACCAAAACTTTCATGTCAGCGCCTTCACAGTGCGGCGTTATGGAAGATTTCCTGAACATCGTCCAGGTCCTCCAGCACATCCAGCAGTTTTTGCATGCGCAAGGCGTCGTCACCGGTGAGTTCAACGGTATTTTCGGCACGCATGGTGATTTCGGCCACCTCGGGTTTGAAGCCGGCTTTGTCCAGCGCGTTTTTCACGGCTTCAAAATCCGGGAACGCGGTGAGCACTTCAATCGCACCGTCGTCGCCGGTGATCACATCTTCGGCGCCTGCCTCCAATGCGGCTTCCATCAGCTTGTTTTCATCCGTGCCCGGCGCAAAAACCAATTGCCCGCAATGTTTGAACTGGAACACCACCGAGCCGGCGGTTCCCATGTTGCCGCCGTGTTTGCTGAAGGCGTGGCGCACCTCGGCCACGGTGCGCACTTTGTTGTCGGTCATGGTGTCCACCAGAATCGCCGCGCCGCCAATGCCATAACCCTCATAGCGGATTTCTTCGTAATGCACGCCTTCCAGCGTGCCGGTGGCTTTTTCGATGTTGCGTTTGACGGTGTCTGCCGGCAAATTGGCCGCTTTGGCCTTCTCCACCGCCAGTCTCAGGCGCGGGTTGATGCCCAGATCACCACCGCCCAGACGCGCTGCCACCATGATTTCGCGGATCACGCGTGTCCAGACTTTGCCGCGTTTTTCGTCCTGTCGGCCCTTGCGGTGCTGAATATTGGCCCATTTACTGTGTCCTGCCACGCGAAGTCCTTCAAAAATTCGTTACGCTATTGGCTTGATTGTACTTTTGGGACTTGAAATGGCTTCTTTGACTGATGGCATTCTGATTGGCAAGCATGGCGATACCGAGTGTCGGCTGCTGCTGGACAAGTCAAACCGCCACGGCCTGATCACCGGCGCCACCGGCACCGGCAAAACCATCACCCTGCAAACCCTGGCCGAAGGTTTCTCCCGCCGTGGCGTGCCGGTGTTCATGGCCGACGTGAAGGGCGACCTCACCGGCATCTCGCAGGCCGGCAAACTCTCTGACAAACTCGCCGCCATCATCAAGGAACGCGCGCTTGATACACCCGAATCCACCGCCTTCCCGGTGACGCTGTGGGACGTGTTTGGCGAACAGGGCCACCCGGTGCGCGCCACCGTGAGCGACATGGGCCCGCTGTTGCTCTCGCGCATGCTCGATTTGAATGACACCCAGGCCGGCGTGCTGAACCTGATCTTCAAAATCGCTGACGACAACGGCTTGCTGCTCCTGGACATGAAAGACCTGCGCGCCATGTGCCAGTATGTGGGCGACAACGCGCGTGATTTCACCACCACCTATGGCAACGTCAGCGCCGCCAGTGTGGGGGCGATCCAGCGCGGCCTGCTGCAAATTGAAACGCAAGGGGGCGAAAAGTTTTTTGGCGAACCGATGCTGAGCATCAGCGATTTCATGCAGACCACGCAGGGCAAAGGTGTTGTCAACATCTTGTGTGCCGACAAACTGATGAACGCGCCGCGCCTGTACGCCACCTTTTTGCTGTGGATGCTGTCGGAGCTGTTCGAGCAGTTGCCGGAAGTGGGTGACCTGGACAAACCCAAACTGGTTTTCTTTTTCGACGAGGCGCATCTTTTGTTCAACGACGCACCCAAAGTGTTGATTGAACGCATCGAACTGGTGGTGCGCCTGGTTCGCTCAAAAGGCGTTGGCGTGTTTTTTGTCACGCAGAACCCGCTGGATATCCCTGATTCGGTGCTGGCGCAGCTGGGCAACCGGGTGCAACATGCCTTGCGCGCTTACACGCCACGCGACCAAAAAGCCGTCAAGGCCACCGCCACAACCATGCGCCAAAAAGCCGGGCTCAATATTGAAACCGCCATCACCG
>JANNEZ010000539.1:0-2546 GCA_031379255.1 Rhodoferax sp.
GCGCCGCCCAGAATGCAGGCCATGGCGAAACTGAAGAGTTTTTGGCCGGGGTGGGACTTCAACATCCAGACGATGAAGACCGCCGCTGCCAGGCCGATGGCGGTGAAAAACCAGCGCTGCCAACCGCCCGCCCCGGCGAGAAAGGAGAAGGCCGCGCCTTCGTTGTGAACCCGAACGACATTGAAAAAAGAGGTGACAAACGTGCTGTCGCCGAGTTTGTAATACCCGACGATCAGCACCTTGGTGAACTGGTCGGCCAGCAGGATGATGAGCGCCAGGCCCAGCCACGCGGCCAGGCTGGTGGCGGGGGCGCTGCCCGCGCCAGCTTTGCCCGCTCCCCCGGGTTTCGTCGCAAAAGGTTTTGTTTTGGTGGCCATTAGACAAAGGCCCTGGTTTCGCCGGCGCCCTGCAGGTTGCTGATGCAGCGGCCGCATACCCTCGGGTGGGCGGGGTCGATCCCGACATCGGGAACATAGTGCCAGCAGCGTTCGCATTTGGGGTCCGTCGACGGCACCACTGCCGCGGAATATGCTGGAGCGCCCCAAACCTCAGCAGACGAAGTAATGAAGACGAACTTCAAGTCGTTGCCAAGTGAACGCAACAGATCACGATCATCGGGTGGCGCAGCAACTACCAAATTGACTTGCAAGGACGAGCCGACTTTTCCATCGCTTCGCAGCGACTCAATGTCTTTGTTCACCGCATCACGGTATTCGCGGATGCGCTTCCATTTGGCCAACAACGCCTCATCGGGCGCGTCCAGCGTCAGGTAGGTGTCAAAAAAGATCGACTCGGCGTGCGCAGCCGGAACCTTGCCAGCCTGGGCCATCTGCGCCCAAGCCTCTTCGGCGGTGAAGCTCAGAAACGGCGCCATCCAGCGCACCATGGCCTGCGTGATCTGCCACAGCGCGGTTTGCGCGCTGCGCCGCGCGAGTGATTTGGGCGGCGTGGTGTAAAGCCGGTCCTTGAGCACATCCAGATAAAACGCGCCCAGGTCTTCGCTGCAATAAATTTGCAGCTTGGCAACCACCGGGTGGAATTCATAAACCTCGTAATGCGCCAGGATCTCGGCCTGCAACTGCGCCACGCGGCTCAGGGCGAAACGGTCGATCTCGACCATCTGCGCCAGCGGCACGGCATCGGTGGCGGGGTCGAAGTCGCTCACGTTGGCCATCAAAAACTTCAGCGTGTTGCGGATGCGCCGGTAGGTGTCGACCACACGCGCGAGAATTTTGTCGTCGCCCGCGATGTCGCCCGAATAATCGCTCGCGGCGACCCACAGGCGCACGATCTCGGCGCCGAGTTTCTGGTTGACCACTTGCGGCTCGATGCCGTTGCCCAAAGATTTGCTCATCTTGCGGCCTTGCGCATCGACCGTGAAGCCATGTGTGAGCAGGCCGCGGTAAGGCGCGCGGCCAACCATGGCGCAAGCGGTGAGCAGGCTCGAATGGAACCAGCCTCGGTGCTGGTCGTGGCCTTCAAGGTAAAGATCCGCTTCCGGCCCGGTTTCATGGGCGTGTGCCAGATGGCCGTCTGGCAAGTTGCCTCTGTGGCTGCCCTTCAACACGGTCGTGTGCGTGGTGCCGGAATCAAACCACACCTCCAAAATATCCTGGCTTTTGGTGTATGCAGGCGCGTCGGCAGCGCAATCCACTTGTGTCATGATTTCTTCGGTGCTGACTTTGCTCCACGCTTCAATGCCGCCCTGTTGCACCAGGTCCGCCGCGATGTCGAGGATCTCCATCGTTTTGGGGTGCAGCTCGCCGCTGTCCTTGTGCAGGAAGAAGGGCAGGGGCACGCCCCAGCTGCGCTGGCGGCTGATGCACCAGTCGGGCCGGCCCGCGATCATGTCGCGCAGGCGGGTTTTGCCGTTTTCCGGGTAGAACGCCGTTTGTTCAATCGCGTCGAGCGACAGTTCGCGCAGGGATTTGGGCGCCTTGTCTTTGGTGAACACGCCTGCGCCGCCGGTGGCGCCTGGTCCGCCCGCTTCGTCCATGCGAATGAACCACTGCGCCGCCGCGCGGTAGATCACTGGCGTTTTGTGGCGCCAGCAATGCGGATAACTGTGGGTGATGTCCACGGTGTTGAAGAGCCGCCCGGCCTCACGCAGGGTGTTGATGATGACCGGCGCGGCCTTCCAGATGTGCTGGCCGCCGAAGAGCGGGAAGTCGGGCGCGTAGGCGCCGTTGCCCTGCACCGGGTTCAAGATGTCGTCGTACTTCACCCCGTGCGCGACGCAGCTGTTGAAGTCTTCCACACCGTAGGCGGGCGATGAGTGCACGAGACCGGTGCCGTCGTCGGCGGTGGCATAGTCGGCCAAGTAAACCGGGCTCAGGCGGTCATACCCTGCGTCAACGTGGGCCAGCGGGTGTTTGAAGTTGATGCCGGCGAGGTTTTTGCCTTCGGTGGTGGCGATGACGTGGCCTGGCAAGGCCGCGCCAGCTTCCCCGAAACGCGCCAGACATTTCTCGACCAGCGATTCAGCCAACAGCAGAAGGCCGCGCGGTGTGTCGACCAAGGCGTAAACCAACTCGGGGTTCAGGTTC
>JANNEZ010000556.1:0-3335 GCA_031379255.1 Rhodoferax sp.
GCGCCAAAACCGATCACCAGCGCCCGGCTGCCCAGCAACTCCGCTTTGCCCGGCGACTCCCGCAGCCACTCGTGGCGCGCCTGCGCCAACACCACCTCGCGGTAGCCCTTGGCGATGGTGAGCATGCCCATCACCACATACTCCGCGATGGTGACGGCATTGATGCCCGCGCCGTTGGTCACCGTGACGCCGCGCTGGATCAGCGTGGGCAGCGGAAAGCCGTCCACACCCGCATAAACCGAATTGAGCCATTTCAGATCGGCCGCAGCCGTGATCGCCGCCGACATGGTCGGCTTGTCCAGAAAATCGAGCCAGCCGATTTCAGCGCCCGGCGCCTTCTCGAACGCCTCTTCCTTGCTGGCGTACCAGCGCACGTCCAGCCAGTCGGGCAGACGGCCCTCCAGCAGCGGGCGGATTTGGGCAGAGAGAATGGCAGGTGTTTTGTGGGTCATGGCGATGGATTCCTTGGCGCCATTATTCAGCCTGTGCCGCGACAGGTTGGCGCGAAGGGCCAAAACCGGCCAATTTCCAGTTTCAAGATAAAAATTAACATGGGTGTTAATTATTTTGATTTTCAGGGACAAAACTGCCGATTTTCACGAAATGTTGGGCATCAAGTCACAAATAATATCAATAGTTTGCTATTATTAATATAGCATACACATAAAAATGCGCTGAGTTAGTTCCAACCCGCATCCACCTTGAACTCCTGCGCCGTGCACATGGCGCCGTCGTCCGAGGCCAGAAACAGCACCATGCGGGCGATGTCGGAGGGCTGCATTTTGTCGGGCAGGCACTGGTTGCGTTGGATGGCTTCTTCGCCTTCGGCGTTGAGCCAGAGCTTGATTTGCCGCTCGGTCATCACCCAGCCGGGCGAGACGGTGTTGACGCGGATGCGGTGCGGCCCGAGGCTGCCGGCCATGCCACGCGTGAGCCCGTTCATCGACGATTTGGCGATCGAATACAGCGGGAAATCACCGTTCTTGCCCTGCCAGCCGGTCGAGCCCATGTTGATGATGGCGCCGCCGCCCAGGCGCTTCATGCCGGGCACGAGCGACTGGATGGCAAAAAACGCCGGGCGCTGGTTGGTCGCCATGCGTTCTTCCCAATACGCGGGCGTTACCTGTTCGATGCTGTGCCGGTCATCGCGCGCGACGTTGTTGACCAGCACGTAAAAGTCGCCACAGGCCGCAATGGCGTCTGTGATGGCGGCTTGAAGCGCCGCCACATCCCGCACGTCACACAGGCGCCACCAGGGTGCCAGATGGCCCCGGGCGGCGATTTTCTTCGCCAGCGCTTCGCTGTCGTCTTTCGCAAAGTCAACAAACGCGACCTGCGCGCCTTGCGCTGCGAACGCTTCGACCATGGCCGCGCCGATGCCGCTGGCGCCACCAGTGATGAAGACCCGTTTGCCATTGAGGCTGGGGAAATGCGCCAGCGCGGGTGAAACGGCGGGTAGAACGGGGGTTGCCGACATGCTGGAAGTCTTTCCAAGGGGGGTCGAGGCGCAGGGCCTGTACCACCGGGATTCTGGCAAACTTTTCCGTCCCGCGTAACAATGCAGGGGACTCACCACTTCAAAGGGTTCGCATGATCGTCGTCCACCACCTCAATGACTCCCGCTCGCAGCGCGTGCTCTGGCTGCTCGAAGAACTGGGCCTGCCCTACGAGATCAAGTCGTACCAGCGCAACGCGCAGACGCGGCTGGCGCCGCCGGAGTTGACGGCGGTGCACCCGCTGGGCAAATCGCCCGTCATCACCGACCAGGGTCGCACCGTCCACGAGTCCGGCGCGATTGTGGATTACATCCTGCGCCGTTATGCCGGCGGCAAGTTGCGGCCCGACGCCAACACCGCCGACTACGAGGCCCACCAGCAGTGGCTGCATTACGCCGAAGGCTCGGCGATGTTGCCGTTTTTGCTCAAGCTGTATGTCTCGCGCCTGGGCGAGGCTGGCGCGCCGCTGTCGCCGCGCATCGAGAGCGAAATCGCCAACCACATGGGCTTTGTCAACGCGGCGCTGGCCGGCAAGGAATGGCTGGTGGGCGACCACCTGACCGGGGCCGACATCATGATGAGTTTTGTCGGCGAGATCGCCGGCGCGCGAACCTCGCGGGCGGCGTACCCGGGTGTGGACGCCTGGGTCAAACGCTTCCAGGCGCGCCCGGCCTACCTGCGTGCGCTGGAGCGCGGCGGCCCGTACAACTTTGGTCCGGCGCCCGCAAAGGCCTGAGCCGCCCTTATTCGAGAAAATCAAAAGATGAGCATCGAAACCCAAACACCAAGCGCTGCGCCGCTGACCATTGACATCGTCTCCGACGTGGTTTGCCCCTGGTGTTTCATTGGCAAACGCAAGCTCGAGGCGGCATTGAAGCTGCCCGAAGCGTCGGGTTTGCCGCCGGTGCACATCCGCTGGCACGCGTTTCAGTTGAACCCCGATTTGCCTGAAGCCGGCGTTTCGCGCAAACAGTACCTGGAAGACAAGTTTGGCGGCCCCGAACGTGCGGCGGAAATCTACGCACGGGTTGGCGCGGCGGGCAAAGCCGTCGGTCTGAGCTTGAACTTTGACGGCATCAAACAACAGGCCAACACCCTCATGGCCCATGCGCTGATCGCCTACGCGCAAAACAGCGCCAAAAACGATGCGGACAACACCCTGGGCAACGCCGTCAAAGAGCGGCTTTTGAACGCCTATTTTGTCGAAGGGCGTTTCATCGGCAGCCTGGACGTGCTGGTCGAGATTGCCGTGGCCGCCGGGCTCGACGGCGACGCGGTGCGCCGCCATTTGAGCGACCCGGCCACGCGTGAAGCGGTCTCTCAGGCCGACGCGCAGGCGCGCCGCATGGGCATCAACGGGGTGCCGTTTTTCATCTTCAACCAGAAGGTGGCCGTCTCGGGCGCGCAAGACCCCCAGGCGCTGCTGAAGGCGATGCAACAGGCGGTCGCCGAGGTTCAGACAGCCTGAAGGCGGCGGAGGCAGCTATTGATCGGCAATGAGGCGCCGTCCCATGCTGACCACGTCGTCCTGCGCATAACCAATGGCTTTGTAAAACGCGATCACCGGCGCGTTGGCGCTGCGGATCTGAAGGTTGACCTTGGGGCAGCCGCGCTCTGAAAGCAGCCGCTCGACTTCCCGCATCAAGGTACGGGCATACGACTGCCTTTGGCGGGCCGGTGACACCGCCAGGTAGTTCACCCAACCGCGGTGGCCCTCGTACCCGGCCATCACACTGGCCATCAGCTCACCCTGCACCGTGCCGACCAAAAAAAGCTCGGGCTGCACTTGCAGCTTGCGGGCGATGTCTTTGGCCGGGTCATTCCAGGGGCGGGTCAAGG
>JANNEZ010000039.1:0-2099 GCA_031379255.1 Rhodoferax sp.
CGCCACCCAGCGCAAGGCCAGCCTGGAAGCGGGCGAGCTGGCGCGCAGGCCTTCGGTGCAGGTGATCGAGCCCGCGCTGGCGCCCAAGGAGGCCTGGCAGCCGCAGTACCAGCGTGACGCCGCCATCGTGCTGGCCAGCGCGTTGGCGTTGGCGCTGTTGGCCCTGTGGGTGGTGGAGCTGTTCAACCGGGAAGCGGTGCAACCCACGATGGTGGTGGCGCAGCCGTTTGGTTATGACGCCACGCGCGCCGTCTTCGGCAACCCGGGCCATGGCGCGATGGGCTTGGGCCACGCGACGGGCCTTGCGCCGCGTCTGGCCGGGCATTCCTATGCCGAAAGCGCGGGCGCGGCCGCGCCGCTGCTTGCGGCACCGTCGAGCGCCCCGCGCGAGTTGCTGGACGAAGAGTTGCACGCGATTTTCCAGAACGCTTCGAAACCGGTGGGCCGCCTGATGCACTTGATGCTGCGCGGCGTGCGGGCTGAAGAGGCGCTGGCGCTCCAGCCCGGCGCTTTTGATGTTGAAAAAAGCCGGCTGCGTATCGCGGGCGAGTACCCCCGGGACATCGACTGTGACGCGGTATTGCGTGCGCGCCTCGGCGAGAGTGTGCCTGCGGTGTCGCTGCCCGACCTCACCACTGGCCTGCTTTACGCCGCACATGACGCCGGGGTTGACGCGCCGGCGGAGGTAACGCCCGAGGCGGTGTGGCACACCGGCGCCGCCCACTTGGCGCGACAGGGCATCCGCATGGCCGAGTTGGCGCGTGTGTTGGGCAACCTGAGCCCGCAACAGGCAGCGCTCTACAGCGCGCTGGCGCCGGCCGGCAAACGCCTGGGCCTCGCGGAAGTCGAGCGCCTTTTGCCCGCTGCGCGGTTGGGGTGAGGCGGCCACTCAGGCCAGTTTCCGCAACGCCTCGCGGGTGAAGTCGTCGGCGGGGAAAAAAGTTTCCATGGCCAGCTCGTGCAGGGTGATATCAACCGGCGAGCCAAATACGGTGGTGGTGCTGATGAAACTCAAGACCCCGGCTGGCGAGCGGTATTTGAACGGCATCAATACGCCAGCGAGTTCACCGTCCAGTTGTTCGTCTGCCGAGCCTTCGGGCATGGGCAAGGCGCGCAACTCATCAAGGAGCGCACCCAGTTGCGCATCTCCGCTGGCCGCCACCTGGGTGTGCAAACGCTCCAGCAGGTGCGCGTGCCATTGCGCCAGATTCACGATCTTCGGCGCCAGGCCCTGAGGGTGCAGACTGAGCCGCAACACGTTGAGCGGCGGTTTCAACATCTCCGGGGCGACACCCGCCAGCAGATGCGGCAGCATGCGGTTGGCGGCGACCATGTTCCAGTGGCGGTCTACCGCCAGGGCCGGATAGGGCTCATGGCTCTTCAGAATCAGCTCGACCGCCTGCCGCGCCGGCGCGAAGGAAGGTTCGTCGATGCGGCTCTCGCGGTACATCGGCGCATAACCCGCCGCCACCAGCAGGGTGTTGCGCTCGCGCAGCGGCACGTCCATGCGGGCGCACAGGCGCAGCACCATCTCGCGGCTCGGGTTGGCGCGGCCCGTTTCAACAAAGCTGATGTGGCGGGTTGAGACATCGGCATCCGCCGCCAGATCCAGCTGGCTCAGGCGGCGGCGCTGGCGCCAGTTGCGAAGGTGTTCGCCAAAGGGCGCTGTTGTGCGGCGAGGCGCGTGGAAAGGTGTGGCAATGGGTGTGCTCATGGCGGGATTGTGTCGCCAATCGGGCGCCATCGCATGACCTCACAGGTTATGGCGCGGGTGCGAGCTTGCCGGGCGCCCCCAACGCGCGGTGGCATACTGGAATGCCATTCAAGGATGCCCCATGCCCAGCGAATTGCCCCGTTACTGGCTGATGAAATCCGAGCCTGACGAAGTCTCGATCGACGACGCCCTCGCCGCGCCCAGGCAGACCGTGCCCTGGTTTGGCGTGCGCAACTACCAGGCGCGCAACTTCATGCGCGACGGCATGAAGCCGGGTGACGGTGTGTTGTTCTACCACTCGAGTTGCGCCGAACCCGGCATCGCCGGTATCGCCAAAGTGGCTTCCACCACAAGGCCCGACTCGACCCAGTTCGACAAAAAATCG
>JANNEZ010000070.1:0-7171 GCA_031379255.1 Rhodoferax sp.
GCTTGAATACGACCGTGAAAAACAGGAATTGACCTCGCGCAGCGCCCGCCTGGCCTACCCCGTACGGGATGGCATTCCGATCCTCCTCGAGAACGAAGCCAGAACCCTCACAGACGAGGACCTCGGGCTGTGATTCGTTCAATTGGCTCAGACGAGGAACTCGGGCTGTGATTCGTTCAATTGGCTCAGACGAGGAACTCGGGCGGTGACGCAACCCGCCTTCACCGTGCTGATTCCGGCACGGCTGGCCTCCACGCGCCTGCCCAACAAACCGCTGGCCGACATCGCCGGAAAACCCATGATCGTGCATGTAGCGCTGCGTGCGCGCCTGGCGGTTGGGGCGGCCCATGCGCACTCGCAGGTGGTCGTCGCCGCTGACAGCCCGACCATCATCGCCGCGTGCGCAGCCCACGGCGTCAAGGCCGTGCTCACGCGCAGCGACCACGCCAGTGGCAGCGACCGCTTGGCCGAAGCCTGCGACCTGCTCGGCCTGGGCGCTGACGCCATCGTCGTCAATGTGCAGGGGGACGAGCCGCTGATGGAGCCGCAATTGATCCGCGACGTGGCCGGCTTGCTGGCGCGCCGACCGGAGGCGAGCATGAGCACCGCCGCCCACACCATTGAAACGCTGGAAGACTTTCACAACCCAAATATCGTCAAAGTGGTGCTGGACGCCAGCGGCCTGGCGCTGTATTTCAGCCGCGCGCCCATTCCCATGGCGCGGGACTTCAGCGGCCGCGTTTGGTGGGCGCCTGAATCGGCGCTTGGGTCGGCACCTCAATCTCCGTTGCTGGCGCAGGCAGCGCCCTTGCGCCATATTGGCATTTACGGCTACCGCGCCGGCTTCCTGCGACTTTTCCCGACTTTGGCCCAGTCACCGCTCGAAGTGGCCGAAGCGCTGGAACAAATGCGGGCCTTGTGGCATGGGCACCGCATCGCCGTGCACGTGGCCCCGGCGGCCCCTGGCGGCGGTGTCGACACCCCGCAAGATCTGGAGCGCGTGCGGCGCATTTTTTCGACATGAACCAGCCGGCTCGCCGCGTTCCAGACCGGCCGGCACGTGCTATTCTTGCGCCCTTGTTCTGACCCGCTGCGGGCGAGCGCGGCACCAGTTGAAAAATAATTCGAGGAGCTTCATGAGACTGATTCTGTTAGGCGCGCCCGGCGCTGGAAAAGGTACGCAGGCGACTTTCATTTGCCAGAAATACGGCATACCGCAAATTTCCACGGGCGACATGCTTCGCGCTGCCGTCAAGGCCGGCACGCCGCTGGGGCTGGAGGCCAAAAAGATCATGGACAGCGGCGCCCTGGTGAGCGACGACCTGATCATCAACCTGGTGAAGGAGCGGCTCAAGCAACCCGATTGCGCCAGGGGTTTCCTGTTCGACGGGTTCCCGCGCACCATACCGCAGGCTGACGCCATGAAAGCCGCCGGTGTGCTGCTCGATTACGTGCTGGAAATTGAAGTGCCGTTCGACGCCATCATCGAACGCATGAGCGGGCGGCGTTCACACACGCCTTCGGGGCGCACTTACCACGTGAAGTTCAACCCGTCCAAAGTAGACGGCAAAGACGACGTGACCGGCGAACCCCTGATCCAGCGGGTGGACGACCAAGAAGAGACCGTGCGCAACCGGCTGGAGGTGTACAACCGTCAAACCCGCCCGCTGGTCGCCTATTACTCGGATTGGGCAACATCGCTGCCCGCTGCGGCCCCTCGCTACCGCGCCATCAGCGGTGTCGGTGACGTGGAGGACATCAAGTCGCGCGCGTTTGAGGCCTTGTCCAGCTAGGGCCTGCCAGCGACTTGCTGGAATGCCCGCTAAATGCGCGTTTTAACCCGATTTTGAATAATATCCGTAATTAGTGTATTTTACGATGAAATTATTGATAATTTGTTATCGAAAATAGTAGCAAATTATCAAACAATTACGTGACTTTATATCGAATTTATTCAATAAAAATTAAATAAATTATTTATTTCAAGCGGGACTCGACCTTAAAGCATAGGTCTTGCCAGCGACAAACAGGTATTCAACGCGCATCACGGCGTCGCCCTTTTCTTCTTTCAGCGTGAACCCCACGGCGGCGACCTGCGCGCCCACCTTGATTTCCGCGACGTTCCACGCGGACATGCGCGTCAGAGGCGCCAGTTCCAGTTCCCATTTGCGGTCTTTGCGGTTCGGCACAATGGTCTTGGCCAGCAGCGCTTTGCCGTCCACCGGCGCCGATTGCGCAGGCACTGGCCGTGCAGCAAGATCCGCAGGCAGCGCCAAGCTTGCAGGCAACTCAATTTCAAGCTCGGCGTGCGGATTGCTCCACTTGGCTTTCACCACCCGGCCCTCGAGGTAAATCGGCCGCTCCTGGTCAAACGAACTCCAGCCGTGATGGGCAAACCCCGTCAGTGGCCAATGGGCCAGCGGCACGGCAAGGGTGGTCGCAATGAGGTGGCGGCGTTTCATGGAAAGCTCCTTTGAAAATGGTGCGTAAAGCGTTTCGAAAAGCGAGTCAACAGGGATTACAAATAGGCGATCCATCGCCCGCAGGCAATCACTCCCAGCCAGGTCAACGTGGAGGCCAGCATCAACACCTTGGCCGTTGTGTCGAGTTTTTCCAGTGATTTTCGCGAATGAAAAATCACCGCGTTGGTGCCCGCCAGGAATAACAACACCAGCTTGATGGT
Organism: Rhodoferax sp.; assembly: GCA_031379255.1. GTDB lineage: Bacteria > Pseudomonadota > Gammaproteobacteria > Burkholderiales > Burkholderiaceae_C > JANYCG01. The sequence continues at coordinate 2,684 of JANNEZ010000070.1, forward strand.
GAAGGCCCGGTTGGCCAGCAACTCATTGGGCTGGGTGGCGAACATGAGGGTGCCAGACAACGCAGCCAGTGCGAATCCGATGGCCACCAGTGTCAAGCCCAGGCGCGACAAATCGGCCACGGGCAGCGCAGGCCCTTTGCCAAACACACGCAGCTCGAGCAAAACCAGGTTCCCCAAGAGCAGCGCGATTCCCACAATGTGGACGATTTCAAGCGTTGGGTAGGCCCAGGGCGACAGTTGGATGCCGGTGAACATGGCAGCCTTGTGTGGTCAATGGCCCGCAAGCTGCGCTTGGGCCAACAAGGCCAACGCCAGCGCGATACGCGCCTTCACGGGCGATAAGGTGGTCACTTCTGGCAAAACGTCGTCGGGCACGCCTTGCACTGCGCCATAGGCACAACGTGTGGCACGCCATACGCGGATACCTGCGCTGCGGGCCCGTACCAACGCCAATTTCAAACTCTCGTGCACGGTGCCGTTGCCTGTTCCTGCCACCACAATCCCCTTGGCGCAAGAGGCCGCCGACGCCGACATTCCAGCCGTCAAAACGTCAACCATCTGGCCATTGGCGCCGCTATGACTCATCACAATCTCCACCCGCGGCCAGTCCTGGATCGCCACCAGTTCGGGCACGCCAACGGCAGGTTGATCCTGCTCGGACATTGGCCAGGGCTTGGCCATCAACACCTTTTTGCCCGTGACCTGCCCCAGCGGTCCGGCATCGCCGGAGTCAAACGCGTCCAACCGGTAGGGATGCACTTTTTGAACATGCAGCGCGGCATGAATCTGGCCAGCGCAGACGGCGACCACTCCGCAAGCAGCGGGTTCGATGGCCAGCCGGACAGCATCTAGCATGTTTTGCGGGCCATCCGCCTGTAGTGACGTTGCCGGCCGCATGGCGCAGGTGATCACCACCGGTTTGGCCCGCAGCAGGGCAGCTGGCAAAACCCGGTGAAGGAAATATGCCGTTTCCTCCAGTGTGTCGGTGCCGTGGGTGATCACAACGCCAGCACAATCTGGCCGCTCCAAATAATGAACCACCCGAAGCGCCAAGACTTTCCAGACGTCGAAACCCATGTCCTTGCTGTCGATTTGTGCGACCTGCTCGGCCTGCAGCTCAATGGGCAGCGCGGCGAGGCCTGCAACCGCCTGCAGCAGCGCCTCAATGCCCAGCTGGGCCGAGGAATAGACCAGATTGCCATCAACCTCGCCAAGACCGGCTCTGGCCGTTCCAGCAATGGTGCCTCCGGTGCCCAGGATGGCGACTATTTTTGGTTTTTCTACAGAAATCGCTTGCATTGGGTGTGAAACTGGTTAAAAATACAGTTACTGGGTTTTAAAACAGGATAATTTGCCAATAAGCCAACAGCAAATTGTCACCCATCCCAGTGCCGAACTTCAGGAGCCTACATGATTGAATTGCCCAGCCTTCAGGTGAAACTCACCGCACGCCAGCAGCAGATTCTTGATTTGATCCAAAGCGCCATCGCGCGCACCGGGGCGCCACCCACGCGGGCAGAGATCGCTTCCGAGCTGGGCTTCAAGTCGGCCAATGCTGCCGAGGAGCATTTACAGGCGCTGGCGCGCAAGGGCGTGATCGAGTTGGTCAGTGGCACCTCGCGCGGCATCCGGCTCAAGAGCGACGCCTTGCGCGCCATCAACGAAACACGCTTCAAACAGTTCTCGCTGCCGCTGCAAAGCCTGGCGCAACTCGCCTTGCCATTGATCGGCCGGGTTGCCGCCGGTTCGCCGATCCTCGCACAGGAACACGTCGATCAGACCTATTACGTTGAAAACAGCCTGTTCCAGCGCAAGCCCGACTACCTGCTCAAGGTACGCGGCATGTCCATGCGTGACGCCGGCATCATGGACGGCGACCTGTTGGCCGTGCAGGCCACAAAAGACGCCAAAAACGGCCAGATCGTGGTGGCGCGCCTGGGCGATGAAGTCACCGTCAAACGCTTTCGGCGCAACAAGCACCTGATCGAACTTCATCCGGAAAACCCCGATTACCAAACCATCGTGGTTGAACCCGGCGAGGCCTTTGAAATTGAAGGCCTGGCGGTTGGCCTGATCCGCAACACCATGCTGATGTAAGGTGAGCGTTCACATGTCCACTTCATTTCAGACAGGTTTTGCCCCGGCGTCAGCGGCTGGCCGCATCGGGATGGCGGGCGCCGGTCCGCTGTCATTGCCCAAGCTGATCGGCGGCATGGCCCGCTGGTTGATGCATGGATCGGTCAATATTCTGCCGCCAATGGAGCGCACGAGTTTGCGGCAGGTTTACGGGTCCTCGCCAGGATCGTCCGCCAACGCAGCAACAGCAGGCAGTTTTAGCCATGACATCGTGGTCAGTCACGTCAGCTCCAGACCCGTTCGCGTGTTGCGGGTTGCAGAGGCAGGGCAACCGCGCGCCAGTGTGGGCCGCATGGTGATCAGCGGTCGCATGGCAGACGTATGCGCTGAACTGGACCGGCTCGCCGCATACGAAGTGGCCCTGCATTAGCGCCATCCAGCGCGCCTTTGTCAGCACCTTTTTGCGGCATTTGGCGGTGGCGCACGGCAGCGGCAGCTTCGATGCCCGCGCCTGCGCTCAGGCCGTTGTCGCACCCGCCAGGTAATCGCGTTTGCCCAACGCAACGCCGTTGTGGCGCAGGATCATGTATGCCGCATTGATGTGGAAATACATGTTTGGCAGCATCCAGCGATTCAAATAAGCCTCCCCTTGCATGGTCCGCTTCTCTGGACCTACCGGGAACGTAATTTCCTTCGACTCCGTGCCATCAAGCCGGTCTGCTGGCACAGTCTTCAGAAAATCCAGCGTTTTCTGGATGCGCGCCTTGAGTTCGGCCACGGTGGTTTCCGTATCGTCGAATTTTGGCGCTTCCATGCTTGAAATCCGCGCCACGCCATTTTTAGCCGCGTCACAGGCAATCAGGACCTGCCGGGTAAAAGGCAACATATCGGGCGCCAGGCGGAATTGCAACAAGGCGTTTGGCTCACACTTTTTTTCGTCGATAAAAGCCTGCATTTTGTCGAGCATGTGACTCAGGTTTCCAAGCATGGAAACACAGACGGGAAGGCTGGCCGAGGACATCGAAATTGACATGTTTATGGTTCCACGAAATTGTTCATAGGGGCTGATGCTACCCGCATCGTTGCCGCAGGGTGTCGGGGCACAATAGCGGCATGAATATTGTGATTCTGGATGACTATCAGGACGCCGTCAGAAAATTGGCTTGCGCGACCATTCTCGAACCCTTTTCCGCCAAGGTTTACACCAACACCGTCAAGGGCCTTGGGCAGTTGTCAATACGCCTGAAAGACGCGGATGTGGTTGTGCTGATCCGCGAGCGCACACAAATCACGCGGGCCCTGATTGAAAAATTGCCGCGTCTGAAATTGATCGTTCAGACCGGACGGGTCGGCGGGCATATTGATGTGGCAGCTTGCACGGACCGGGGCATTGCGGTCGCTGACGGCGCCGGCTCACCCATATCAACCGCGGAACTGACGTGGGCGCTGGTGTTGGCAGCCGTTCGACGCCTTCCCCAGTACATCGGCAACCTCAAACACGGCGCATGGCAACAATCAGGGCTCAAGGCGGGGTCCATGCCGCCCAATTTTGGCCTTGGTACTGTGCTTCACGGCAAGACCCTTGGCATTTGGGGATTTGGACGAATTGGCCAGATTGTCGCGGGTTATGGCAAGGCCTTTGGCATGAACGTGATGGTTTGGGGCCGCGAGGCGTCCATGGAGCGAGCTCTGCTCAGCGGATACGAGGCAGCGCCCGGCCGGGAAGCTTTTTTTGCCTGCAGTGATGTTTTGTCTTTGCATTTGCGCCTCACCGATGCCACCCGCCATGGCGTGACGCACGAGGATCTGGCGTACATGAAGCCCACGTCGTTGCTGGTCAACACCTCGCGCGCGGAACTCATTGAGCCAGATGCGCTGATCACCGCGCTGAATCGGGGCCGCCCGGGTTTGGCAGCCATTGATGTGTTCGAAAACGAGCCCATACTGCAAGGGCATGCGCTGTTGCGGCTTGAGAACTGCATCTGCACCCCGCACATCGGCTACGTGGAGCAGGACAGTTTCGAGATGTACTTCAGTTCAGCGTTTCAGAGTGTGGTCAATTTCATCACCGGCACCCCGACCAACATTGTCAACCCCGAGGCATTGCAGGTTCGACGCTGACCCTTGGCTCTATTCTTTCGGATCTTTCGATTTCGGCAGGGTATACCGCTGGGTCGGGTTCTTGTCGAAATCGAGGTAGTGGTTGTCTTGCACCAGCTGTGTCGCCTTGGGCTCACGCTTCAAGGCGGGAAGTGGCGACGGGCTGGTCATCAGATTGGGGAATTCGGTCTCTTCGTCACTTTTGGCGGAACTGGCCGAGGCGGGTTCCAGGCCCACCAAGTCGGAGAGATCAAGGTCCAGCCCTGCGCCGGCGGCCGGCATCGGCGGCATCTTGCTGTTTTCAACGTCGAT
>JANNEZ010000011.1:0-2811 GCA_031379255.1 Rhodoferax sp.
GCAAATGATGGGGCTGTGTGTAGTGACGAGGAACTGAATATTGGGGAAGTGACCCTTTAGCCAAAAACCTATTTCGCGCTGCCATTCAGGATGCAGGTGGGCATCAATCTCGTCGATCATGACCACACCGCCTTTCACAACCCGAAGCTTGCCGTCTGCGTCTTTTTCTGCGAGGCCCTCTATGCCGTAGGCATTGATGAGATGCCTGAGAATGTCCGCCAACAAGGCCAAGGCAGCCCGATAGCCATCGCTCATGTCGCCCCAGGCCAATTGCAGGCCCTGGCCGTCCTTGAGCCATAAACCATCCGAATCCACGCGGTCCACGGTGATCTGGTTGGGCATCAAATCGTCGCGCAGAATTTCGAGCAGCAGATCAAGGTGGGCACTTTCGGCGCTCTTGCCTTCGAGCTTTTTGTGGCTCAAATTGCGCAACCACTGGTCCACCTCAAAGAGCGAAGCAGCTTCCTGAAACATAGTGACAAATCGCTCCGTTGTTGCGCCTACCATCAGTCGCGTTGCCTCAGGGGACGCACCAAAAACCCGCCGGAATGGGCCATAGCCACATGAAAACCAGCCATGAGCATCGGTGGACCAGAGACCGCGCCGGGCTGTTTTCTGAGAATCAATGACTTCAGTCGTGGTTTCTTTGCCCACATTCCTCAAAACAATCGTCGCAGGGAAATTCTTGTAGGCTGTTTTGCCGCCACCGGAAAAATCGTCTGCGCCTTTTTTTGGTGCAATCGTCAATTCAATTCGTCCTTCTTGTCCTGCGGCACCCTCGCGTATCCAGCGGTGAAAACTTGGCTGCAAGGCGCGGGCCGTGTCTTTGCCGGTCAGTGCCACAGCAACGGCTTTCAGCAAACTGCTTTTCCCAGAGCCGTTGTCACCAGTGAATACTGTCCAGCCCGCATGGCCTCCGTCTGGTCTGGCCAGACTGAATTTCAGATCTTCAAAGCCCCGAATATTCTTGAGCTCTATCTTGTCAACGTACATAAAATATCCGATCAAAGCGGGTACAAGGAGACGCTGTGAATGACACGTCACACCTTCATTTGCAGAGCAGGCAACTCCAGTCCCTCAGTTTCTTGCAGCGATTGTCCCGCAATCCCCTGCATTTCTCCATACGGGCCCACGGTGGAGTTCATCACGCTCTCAATCTGATCCTGGCGTTTAGCCCATTGCTGATCACGTTGCTGGTCTTGTAGACATTGCGCAGGCGATGAGCTTCGTCCAGCACTACCAAGTGCCAAGGCACGCGCTTCAGATCATCGGCTTTGCTAGAGAGAGTGAATGCCTGTCTTTGCCGGATTGCATGCGTGCGCCGGCTGACTGGGTTGTCCCGATCTTTTTCGCCACCTCTGCCTGCGTCAGGCCTTGGGCTTCACGCGCTTTCAGGAATTCATCGAGCAGCGCGAATTCGGCTGCCACGCCTTCGAACTCGGACTTGACGTCGGCACGCGCCAGCGCCTGGGTGCGCATCTGTTTATGTGTCAGCATGTTTTCACTCTTGTTTGGCCGCTAAGGCAGTAGAGTGAATCATAGCGAATTTGCTATATGCGCACCGTCAACCCGCCTTCCCCGCCACATCCGCCAAATGGTTCCCCGTGATGTAGCCAAACGTCATGTTCGGCCCGTGCGTGATGCCGGCGCCGGGGTAGTTGCCGCCCATGATGCTGGCGCGGTCGGTGCCTGCGGCGTAGAGGCCGTCTATGGGTGAGCCGTCGCGCTTCAGCACTTCGCCCACCACGCTGGTCTGCAGGCCGTCGAAGCTGCCCAGGTCGCCCATCACCAGTTTCAGCGCGTAGAACGGCCCTTTGACGACGGGGGCCACGCAGGGGTTGGGCCGGTGGTTGGGGTCGGCCAGGTAGCGGTTGAAGGCGTTGCCGCCACGGCCGAAGGCCGGGTCCTGGCCCTGGACTGCGCCCTGGTTGAAATTGGCCACGGTGGCTTGCAGGCCTGTGGCGTCCAGCCCGGCGTTGGCGGCGAGCTCCTGCAAGGTGTTGCCCTTGACCAGGTAGCCGCTCTTGACGTGTGGCCACAGCGGCATGGGCGCGGGCTTGGCGTAGCCCAGGCCAAATTTGGCTACCGTGGCGCTGTCGGCGATGAGCCACATGGCGGTCTCGGTGCCGTACTTCTGCGCGTCAAGCTTGGCGCAAGCGCGCACCATGGCGGCGCCCACGTCGTGGTAGGAGTTGGACTCGTTGGTGAAGCGCTGGCCGTTTTTCAGCACACCGATCACGCCGGGTTTGTAGCGGTCCAAAAGGTGCGGGAACACGCCGTAAGGCTTGCTGTCGTGCGGGCCTTGTTGACCGGGCACGAGCGAGACTGGCATCCACGCGGCGCTGTCTTCGAAACGAATGTCGGCGTTGCCACCCACGGCTTCGGCCATGGCCAGGCCGTCACCGGTGTTGCTTTCGGGCGTGGGGGAGACGTGCGCTTGGGGGTTGGCGGCATCCCTCGCCACATGCGCGTAAGCCTGCTCGGTGCGCTTCACATCGTGCGGGAAACCGCCGCAGGCCAGCACCACTCCGTGTTTGGCGTCGACCTTGAACGTGCCCGCAGGCGACGTGACTTCGGCGCCGGTGCAGCGGCCGCCTTCCACCAGCAGCTGTTTTGACGGGCTGCTGGTGTAGATCGGAATCTTCAGGTCAAACGCGCTTTGCGCCAGCCGTGCGGCCAGTGCGTTGCCGCTGGTGACGTTGATCGGGCGACCGAAGCGCAGCATTTCGATCAGGTGGCTCACCAGCCGTTTGGCCACGTACACCGCCGAAGTGAATGATTGGGTGAATTCGAAGAAATGCTTCAGGTCGG
>JANNEZ010000084.1:0-7021 GCA_031379255.1 Rhodoferax sp.
CGGCGTCCTTGCCGCCCCGGTGTTGCCGCAGCGCGTTGGCGTAAATGTCGTGCACGCGCAGGCGCGGCATCACCTCCTGGTTCAACTGCACCCGAAACCGCACCTGCGAGCCGTTGCCGATGCGGCTCACCAGCACGTCCGGCACCACCACGTTGCGCTCCACGTCGACAAAACTGCGCCCGGGTTTGGGCTCGAGCCGGCCGATCAGGGCAATGGCTTCGCGCACCTGGGCGTCCGTGGCTTCGCAGAACTGCATCAGTTTTTTGATGTCCCGCCGTGCCAGCAGGTCTATGGGCTGGGTGCAAATGCGCAAAGCCACTTCCATCACCGCCACCTGCGGGTGTTCCGGGCCGGTTTCGGCGTCCGTGGCCGCCTTGCGCAACAGGGCGTCAAGTTGCAGGCGCAAACATTCGGGCAGGTTGCGGGCGCCCACACCCGCAGGCTCCAGATTCTGCAGGTGTGACAGGGCCACGGCGAACTGGTGAACCAGCTCTTCGAGCTGCTCCTCGTCGTCAGCGCCGGCCAGCCCAATGGCCAGGTCGGTCAGCTTGTCTTCGAGGTAACCATCGTCGTTGAGCGACTCGATCAGGTACCGCAGCGCCGCGCGGCCTTCTTCTGATAACCGCAGGGACAGCGCCTGGCGGTGCAGGAAGGTTTGCAGCGACTCCTGCTGGCGCGCCAGTTCGGTGGCGTCCGTCTCGTCTTCGCCGTTGGATCCGCCCAGGTTGTTGCCGACGGCGCCGGCGTCGCCGCCATACTCCTTGTCGTCGGGCGACATGTCCAGCGTGCCGTCACCCTCCCAGTTGTCGGCCGACTCCGCTGTCAAGGGTGTGGCTTCATCACTGTTTTCGGCTGCCGGGGCCGAGTCACCGGTGTAGTCGGCTGCGGTATGGGTGGCAAATTCGACTTCGCGCACGTCCTGCGCGACGGGCGCATCGGTCTTGTCCAGGCCATATTCTTCACGCGGAGCCTCGTCCATCGTGCGTTCGAGAAACGGGTTTTCGTCGAGCATCTGCTCGACTTCCTGCCCCAACTCCAGCGTCGAGAGCTGCAACAGGCGGATCGACTGCTGCAACTGCGGTGTCAACGCCAGGTGCTGCGAGACGCGTAACGAAAGACCTTGTTTCATTCCAGCTTACATTTTGAAATGTTCGCCGAGATACACGCGGCGCACGTCGGGGTTGTCCACAATCTCGGCGGGTGTGCCCTGCGCGAGCACGTGGCCCTCGTTGATGATGTAGGCGTGGTCGCAAATGCCCAGGGTTTCGCGCACGTTGTGGTCGGTGATCAAGACACCGATGCCGCGGTTTTTCAGGAAAGCGATGATGCGCTGGATTTCGATCACGGCGATCGGGTCGATGCCGGCAAAAGGCTCGTCCAACAGAATGAAGCGTGGCTGTGTCGCCAGCGCGCGGGCAATCTCGACGCGCCGGCGCTCCCCACCGGAGAGCGCCAGCGCGCTGGACGCGCGCAGATGCTCCACACGCAGCTCCTGCAGCAACCCGGTCAGGCGTTTTTCGATTTCCACCTCGTCCAGGGCTTGCCCGGCGCGCTCGCCGTGGGTAAACCGTTGCAATTCCAGCACGGCGCGCACGTTTTCTTCCACATTGAGCTTGCGGAATATCGACGCCTCCTGGGGCAGATAACCCAGGCCCAGCCGGGCGCGCCGGTGGATTGGCATGTGTTCGACCGACTTGCCGTCGATCTTGATGTCGCCCGCGCTGGTGCGGATCAGGCCGACGATCATGTAAAACGAGGTGGTTTTGCCCGCGCCGTTGGGACCGAGCAGCCCGACGATTTCGCCCTTGCGCACCGTCAGGGAGACGTCCTTGACCACCTTGCGGCTGCCGTAATATTTCTGCAGATTGCTCGCTTCCAGACGGCTTTCGGAGTCAACACCCGCTGGATTGGCTTCTTGCGCGATGCCCGATGATCCAGTCACTTTTTTTCGGGACCCAAGGCAGGCGTCGACCGCAGAATAGGCGCTGGCAAGGACGGGGCGCCCGATGGCGACGCCAGCGCTGGATCTGGTTTGGGTGTGAGCATCGCTCTGACGCGGCCGCCTGAACCACCCGGCGCGCCTGGCGTGCCGCGCACAGTGCCGCCGTCGACGGTGAATACGTCCACGGTATTGTCGTAAAAGATCACACCACCGGTGATTTCGTCGGCCAGCACGGCGCCCCGGTAACGCCGCAGTTGCGCCCGTTTGACGAATTTGACGGTGTCGGCCTTGCCGTCGTATTCAATGACTTCACCTTCGCCTTCGATGAATTCGTCGACGCCATCGCGTTTTTGCCGGAAAAAGGCCAGTTTGCCGGCCTCCGCGAGCACCAAGCCAAATTGGTAACCCTCCGGATCCTGCCGCACGTCCAGCTGGCCGCCCCGAATCTGGATGCTGCCTTTGGTCAAAACCACCCGGCCGGTGAACACCGAAACCTGTTTCAAATCGTCGTATTTGAGGGCATCGGCCTCAATGTTCATCGGCTTGTTGCGGTCTGCCCGCTCGGCGAAAGCAAGGCCCGTGCCCGCCAGAGCAATCAACAACAACAAGCCGCGCAAACGGCCCGGAAACGAATTGCAAGTAGCTAAGGCATGAATCTTGCTGGAAGGCTTGCTGAATAGCATCAGCGCATTGTAGCCACGGGATTTCCGGCGGGAGTCAGCCGTCCTGGTTGATGGCGGCGATCAGGGCTTTAAGGACCGTTGACGCCTGGTCATTCGGGATCTGGCAGGTGCCAGCGGCTTCGTGCCCCCCTCCGCCGTAGGACAACATCAACTCGCCGATATTCGTGCGGGAGGACCGGTCAATGATGGACTTGCCGGTGGCGAACACGGTATTTTTTTTCTGCACACCCCACATCACGTGGATGGAGATATTGACCTGCGGAAACAGGGCATAAATCATGAAGCGGTTGGTGGCGTAAATGGTTTCCTCTTCGCGCAAATCCAGCACCGCCAGCTTGCCGTGCACGGTGGTGCAACGCTGAATCTGCGCCTTGGCGCGCTCTGCGTGGTAGAAATACAGGTCGACCCGCTCTTCCACGTCGGGCAGCGCCAGCACCTCCTGGATGCTGTGGTTGGCCACATAGTTGATCAAATCCATCATCAACTGGTAATTGCTCACCCGGAAATCGCGGAACCGGCCCAGGCCGGTGCGCGAATCCATCAAATAGTTGAGCAGCACCCAGCCTTCGGGGTCGAGGATTTCCTCCAGCGTGAAGTCGGCGGAATCGCCTTTGTCCACCGCGTACATCATGGCGTCCAGCGCGGCGGGAAAGCGTTTGCTGCCGCCGTAACTCTCGTAAACCACCCGCGCCGCCGACGGCGCGTGCTCATGGATCACGTGGTTGGCGTTTTTGCCCGTGTTGCGCACGTTTTCCGAAGAATGGTGGTCAAACGCGAGGTGGGCGCCCGGCACGTAGGGCAGGTTGGTGGTGATGTCGCCCGGGCCGATGGCGATCTTGCCGTCCTGCATGTCCTTGGGGTGGACAAACAGGATGTCGTCGATCATCTCCAGCTCATTGAGCAGCACGGCGCAGGCCAGCCCGTCAAAGTCGCTGCGGGTGACCAGCCGGTATTTCTGTTGTGACATTGGATTCCTCAGCGGGCGAATTGCCAGAGGGAATGATAGCGCGCCGCAGGTGTTCCCGACAGCGCGGCGCCGGCATGCGGGTCAGCGACCGGCGCGCACCTCGGCCACCAGGTAGTCCACAATATCCAGCGCGCGGGGCATGTTTTTTGCCAAGGTGCCGTCGGTGTAAAAACGCCCGGCCACGCCCAGCGCCGGCACACCTTCGACCTTGTAGGTGTTTTGCAACTGGGTGGCGCGTGTGGTCTTGGTGGCCACCGAAAAGGAGTTGTACTGCTCGGTGAATTTGGCCTTGTCCACACCTTGTTTGGCAGCCCACTCGGCGATGGCTTCAGGTTTGTTCAAGGATTGTTTTTCCACGTGCACGGCGGCAAACACCCGGGCGTGCAATTTGTCCAGAAGGTCCATCGCCTCCAGGGTGTAAAACAGGCGCTGCTGCGGCACGAAGTCGTCCCGGAAACCGACCGGCACACGGCGGATCGACACGTCGGCAGGCAGGCGTTTGATCCAGGCTTCCAGCGCCGGCTCAAAGGCGTTGCAATGCGGGCAGCTGTACCAGAAGAATTCAACGACCTCGATTTTCCCGGCTGCGCCTTCCACCGGCGCGCGTTTGTCCAGCACCCGGTAATCGGAGCCGGAGGCGGGCTTGCCCTGGGCCAGGGCCTGCGAACCACTGAAACCGGCAGCCACGCCTGCCAGCGCCACTGCGGCGCCAGCGCCCTGGGTAAATTCACGTCGTTTCATCGTCAAAACTCCAAAAAATCAAAACTTGCACGTTCAGCGCTGCACCCTCACCAACGCCGTTTCAATGCCGTTGGAATCGAGGCGTTCCTTGATGCGGTCGGCATCGTCTTTGATGTCAAACGGCCCGATCCGCACCCGGAAAATCGGCCGCCCCGACTGTTCGCGCTCTGTCACCTTGGCCTCGACACCGCTGAGCGACAACTTGGCGCGCTGCGCTTCAGCGTCTTCCGGCGTGCGGTAGGCGCCAGCCTGGACAAAATAAGTAAACGGATCAACCCCCGTGGCGGATGACCGGGCCCGGGCCAGATCTCCCAAGGGGTCACCGGTGACGGCCGGTTTGTTTTCACCTTTGGTGTCGGTTTTGGCCGGAGGCGCAATGACGGACTCCGTATTGCCGCCAATAGTTCCCGAGGCCGCCGCAGCCGGCGCTGCCGGTACCGGTTTGGCCTGGGTTTTGCCGTACAAGGGCGCGTTGGGGTCCCAATCTTTGTTCTTTTTGGCTTCGACCGCGTCCTGGTCGGCCGAGCGGGTTTGCCCCTTGTTGACAAAAGGCACCGGCACTTTGGTGACGTAGATGGCCACGCCCAAAGCGGCCGTGAGACCCACCACCACACCAATGACGAAGCCCAACACGGTTCTGCCCAACTGAAAATTCATGTCCACTTTCTCATGCCCACTTTGAAATGCGCCTACATCTTCTGCGGCGCGCTCACTCCCAGCACCGCCAGCCCATTTTGCAGCACCTGGGCACAGGCCGCCACCAGGGCCAGGCGCGCCAGCTTGACCGTTTGGTCATCCACTAGAATCCGCTCTGCATCGTAATAGCTGTGGTATGCCGCGCTCAGCTCGCGCAGGTAAAAAGTCACGTCATGCGGTGAAAAATCTTCGGCCGCGCTGCTGAGCATGTCCGGGAATCGGGCCAGCAGCAGCATCAAGGCCATGGCCTGGGGGCTTTCCAGCGGCGACAAATCAGCTCCCGCGAGGCTTTGCACATCGCCCCCCCAGACGGCCAGCACCGAGCAGATGCGCGCATGGGCGTATTGCACGTAATACACCGGGTTGTCGTTGTTTTTGGCCAGCGCGAGGTCGATGTCGAAGATGTATTCGGTGTCGGGTTTGCGGCTCAGGAGGAAGAAACGCACGGCGTCTTTGCTGGTCCACTCGATCAAATCGCGCAGCGTGACGTAACTGCCGGCGCGTTTGGAAATCTTGACTTCCTCGCCGCCCTTCATCACGCGCACCATGGTGTGCAGCACGTAGTCCGGGTATGCCTCGGGAATGCCCAGGTGATCGACACCCGAGGCGGCCTGCAAACCGGCGCGCACGCGTGCGATGGTGCCGTGGTGGTCGGTGCCCTGGATGTTGACAACCTTGGTGAAGCCGCGCTCCCACTTGGCCAGGTGGTAGGCCACATCGGGCACAAAATAGGTGAAGCTGCCGTCGCCCTTTTTCATGACGCGGTCTTTGTCGTCGCCGTAGTCGGTGGACTTGAGCCACAAAGCGCCGTCTTTCTCGTAAGTCTTGCCGGCGGCGGTGATTTTTTGCACCGCGTCGGCCACGCGGCCACTGGTGTAAAGGCTGGATTCGAGGTAGTAGTTGTCGAACGTGACGGCGAAGGCTTTCAAGTCGAGGTCCTGCTCGTGGCGCAGGTAGGCCACAGCGAATTCGCGCATGCCGTCGAGGTCGTCGATATCGCCCGACGCAGTGAACGCGCGGTCATCGGACTTGACGGCTTTTTTCGCCAGGAAATCGTCGGCGATGTCCTTGATGTATTCGCCGTTGTAGGCTTGGGCATTTTCTCCGCTGGGCCAGGCCGCATCCCCCGGCTTGAAGCCGCGCGCGCGCAATTGGGTGCTGGTGGCCAGCGTGTTGATCTGCACACCGGCGTCGTTGTAATAAAACTCGCGGTACACGTCCCAGCCCTGGGTCTGGAACAGGTTGCAGATGGCGTCGCCCAGGGCGGCCTGGCGCCCGTGCCCCACGTGCAGGGGGCCGGTCGGGTTGGCAGAGACAAATTCGACCAGCACGCGCCGGCCGTTGGCCGGCTGGCTGCCAAATCCGTCGCGGCGCGCCAGCACGTCCCGGATGATGTCCTGTTTGGCCGCGTTTTTGAGGCGGATGTTGATGAAGCCCGGCCCGGCGATGTCGACCGCCTCCACCCAGCGCGCGAACGCGGGCGTGGCCAGCATCTCGCTGCGCAGGGTGTCGGCCAGCTGGCGCGGGTTGGTTTTGAGCGATTTGGCCAGCTGCATCGCCGCCGTGGTGGCCAGATCGCCATGCGACGCCACTTTGGGCGATTCAAACAGGGCTTTGGCACCGGCGCCGGGCGCCAGGCGTTCCAGAATCCCTCCCAGGGCTTCGAGTAATTCTTTTTTTGCAGTCAACATGCGTCGATTTTACGGGGCGGTGCCAGGTGATCCCGCCGCCACGGCACGATTTCCGAATGCTATTATTTATATAGCAATAAATGGCCATTTCACGTGACTTGGAATGCCAAAAGGCTTCAAATTTCCGAAAACGGACCTTCAAACATGAAATAATTAACATCCATGACGGGCTGTCCTGTTAGCTCCACTGCCTCAAATTTCATCAATTTCTGGAGTGTTGACGATGTCATCGTAAGTGACGGGCGCGGTGAGGACGGCTTGTTGAAGCAGGCGGTAAAACAGCAAGCCTCTTGAGTTTGAG
>JANNEZ010000115.1:0-6541 GCA_031379255.1 Rhodoferax sp.
GCCAAACGCAACCCCGGCATGGTGGACGCCATGGCCGCGCAGACGGCCGTCACGCGGGGCGTGCAGACCAGCCTTTTCAAGCTGATGATGCCGATCATTGCGCTGGTGATTCTGGTTCTGGGCGGTATGTATGCCGGCATCTTCACGGCCACCGAAGCGGGTGCCGTCGGAGCAGCCGGTGCCATGGTGATTGCGCTGATGCGCCGCGCGCTCACGCCCAAGGTGTTCTGGCAGATTTTGATTGACACCGGGTATGTGACGTCGAGCATCGTGCTCATCATCGCCGCAGCGGCCATGTTCACACGTTTTCTGGCGGTCTCGGGTTTGCCCAGCTACCTGAGCCAGTGGATTGCAACACACCAGTTTTCACTGGTCTCGGTGATGCTGGTTTACATCGCCATCGTGCTGCTGCTGGGCACCGCGCTGGACAGCGTCTCGACCGTGCTGATCGCCGTGCCGGTGTTCGCCCCGGTGTTCAAGGACCTGGGCGGCGACCTGGTGTGGGTCGGCATCATCACCATGATCGCCGTCGAGGTCGGGCTCATCACGCCGCCTTTGGGCATGAGCCCTTTCATCGTCAAAAGCACGCTGGACGCTGACGGCCTGGGCAAGCATATTTCGCTGCAAGACGTGTATATGGGCTCGCTGCCGTTTGCGGCTGCGGCCCTGGTGGTGATCGGGCTGCTGGTGGCGTTTCCAAAAATCGCCTTGCTGCTGGTCTAGTTTTTTTATCCATTCGAGGAGCATTTGATGACTCAAACAAACAGCACACTCAAGGTTCTGGTCGTGGGTGGCGGCTTTTCCGGCATGTCGGCCGCCATACAACTACGCAAACAGGGCGCATCCGTTGATCTGGTGGAGATCGATTCCGGCTGGCGCTCCTACGGCGCAGGCATCAGCCTGGGCGGGGCCACCATCCGGGCCTTCAAGACCCTGGGTATTGCGGCGCAGTTTCTGGAACACGGCAACGGCTCTGACGGCATTTCCCTGTGCGCACCGCCCGGCATGGAAGTCGCCCAGTTGCCCACACCTCGCCTGGCCGGGCCGGACCTGCCCGGTGGCGGCGCCATCATGCGTCCGGCGCTGGCGCGAATCCTCGCCGAGGCCACCCGCGCGGCACAGGTGAACGTGCGCCTGGGCTGCACTTTCAGCGCTGTCCAGCAGGACGCCGACGGTGTGGACGTGACCTTCACCGATGGCCAGCGCCAGCGTTATGACCTGGTGATTGGCGCCGACGGCCTGTACTCCAAACTGCGCGAAACCATTTTCCCCAATGCGCCCAAACCCCGCTACACCGGCCAGTGTGTCTGGCGCATGGTGTTGCCGCGCCCGCCGGAAATCCAGCGCCCCACCATGTGGATCGGTATGCCGAAAGTCAAGATCGGTGTGAACCCGGTGTCAAAAACCGAGATGTACATGTTTGTCACCGAAGACCGGCCCACCAATGACCGCCTTGATGCTGCCGCTTTTCCGGCCATTCTGGCTGGCCTGCTGGCGCGATTCCCAGCACCAGCGGTGCAGGCCATCAAGGCGCAAATTCACAGCAAATCTGAGATCGTCTATCGCCCGCTGGAAGGCCTGTTGTTGCCCAAACCCTGGTACCAGGGCCGGGTGGTGCTGATTGGCGACGCGGTTCACGCCACCACACCGCACCTGGCCTCGGGGGCGTGTATCGGCATTGAAGATGCCATCGTGCTGGCCGAAGAACTGGGCAAGTCTGGCGATGTCGGCGTGGCGCTGGAAGCCTTCCAAAACCGCCGCTGGGAGCGTTGCCGCATGGTGGTGGAGAACTCGCTGCGCTTGGGCGAGTTGGAGGTGTCTGGCGGTGACAAGGAAGAGCAGACCCGCATCATGCAGACCTCCTTGATGGCGCTTGGCGCGCCCATATGACCCTGCACGTCGTCGTCACTGGCGCAGCGGGGTTTGTCGGGCGGGTATTGGTCAAACGACTGTTGCAGGATGGACTGGCCGGTCAAGCAGTTCAACGCTTGAGTTCGGTTGATATTGCCTTTGGCGCGCCGCACCCTGACCCCCGCGTCGCGCAGATCGCGGGCAGCATTGCGGATGCTTCCGTGCGGGCGCAGGCGTTTTCAGGCAAGGTCAATGCGGTGTTTCACCTCGCCAGTGTTCCGGGCGGCGCGGCAGAGAAAAATTATGCGTTGGGCCGCAGCATCAATCTCGATGCCACGCTGGGCCTGTTGGAAGACCTGCGCAGCCAGACCGATAGGACGGGCGTGGCACCGCGGTTCGTCTTTGCCAGCACGGTGGCGGTGTATGGCGAAAAGCTGCCCAAGCTGGTTGACGAAAACACCCTGCCTGCGCCTGCCCTGAGTTACGGCGCGCACAAACTGGCGGGTGAATTTCTGGTGGCTGACGCCACTCGCAGGGGCTGGGTGCAAGGCTGTTCCTTGCGCCTGCCGGGTGTGGTGGCGCGGCCTGGTTCGGGCGCGGGTTTGATGTCGGCCTTCATGAGCCAGATTTTCTGGAAGCTGGCCGCAGGCGAACCCATCACTGTGCCGGTGTCACCCCAAGGTGCCGCCTGGTGGATTTCAGCCCAGGCCTGCGCGCAGAACCTCATCCATGCGGCAACACTGGACCCTTCCCTGCTCAACCCGCAACGCAGCTGCCAGATGCCTGCGCTGCGCCTCGACATGACACAGGTCGTGGACGCGCTGGCCGACAAGTTTGGCGCAGACCGAAAAAGCCTTGTCACCTGGGCGCCAGAGCCTTTGATAGAGCGCCTGTTTGCGCAGTACCCACCCCTGCACACGCCTTTTGCCGAGCGCCTGGGCTTTCGCCATGACGGCAATGTGGCGGCGCTCGTTGCGCAAGCCATGACAGCTTGACCAACCCTCACGAACCCGACTCCCAACAAAACAACCCATGAAATTCGCCACACTTCCCAACCAGACGCTGGACGGCCAGTTGCTCCTTGTCTCAACCGACCTGCAACGCGCCTGCGATGCCAGCGACCTGGCCCCCAACCTCATCACCGCCTTGCAACACTGGGACGCCCTGCAGGCCCCCTTGCAGCAGCGCTTTGACGCCCTGAATGCGGGCCGACTGCCGCAGGCGTTTGCCTTCGACCCGGCGAAGTGCCTGGCACCCCTGCCGCGCAGCCCGCAGTGGCTCGATGGCTCGGCCTTTTTGAACCATGGCCGCCTGATGGACAAAGCCTTCAATTCACCAGGCAACCCGCTGATGGACAGCGTGCCCATGATGTACCAAGGTGCCAGTGACGATTTTTTGGGGCCGCATGCGGATTCGCAGATGACCACCGAGGCCGACGGCATTGACTTTGAAGGCGAATTTGGCGTGATCGTCGGGCCGGTGCCCATGGCCGCCAAGCCCGAGGCCGCGTTGGTCTGCGTCAGGCTGCTGGTCCAGATCAACGACTGGAGCCTGCGCGCGCTGGGGCCGCACGAGATGAAAACTGGCTTTGGTTTCCTGCAGGCCAAACCGTCCACGGCCTTCGCGCCAGTGGCGGTGACACCCGACGAGCTGGGTGAGGCCTGGAAAGATGGCCGTGTCCACCTGAACCTGCGCTGCGACTACAACGGGCAGCGCTTCGGCGAAGCCAATGGCCGCGAAATGCACTTCCATTTTGGCGAGCTGATCGCCCATGCCGCCCGCACCCGTCAATTGACCGCAGGCTGCATCGTCGGCTCAGGCACCGTCTCCAATATCAGCCGTGCTACGGGTTCGTCCTGCATTGCGGAGCGGCGTGTGATCGAGATGATCGACCAGGGTGAGGCCAAAACCGGCTACATGAAATTCGGCGACCGCATCCGTATGCAGGCCCAGTTTCCGGATGGGCGCGCCGGGCCGTTTGGGGTGATTGAGCAACGGGTGGCGCAAGCCACCCTGGTGTGATCGCCAACCGGGAGCCCGTGCGCATGCCGCGCCAATTCATCCACTGCCAGCGCCTGTTCACCGGGCTTGAAGACGATATCCGCCACAACCAAACCCTGGTGGTTGAAGGCGGCCAGTTCACTTTTGTGGGTGCGCGCGCCAATGCGCCCAAGGCCCAGGCCGGTGACACCGAGATTGACGCGGGCGACCACTTCGTCATGCCGGGGCTGATTGACGTGCACACCCACCTGGTCTTTGGCAACGCCCGTAGCGAAGAAGATATCGATTTGTGGGTCACACCGGAATTCCGCGCCCTGCGCAGCCTGTTTTTTGCGCAACACGTGCTGGCAGCGGGTTACACCAGCATCGTGGTGCCGGGGGACGCCGGCAACAGCAGCATCGCCGTGCGCGACGCCATTCGCGCCGGCCTGTTTGACGGCCCGCGCATCGCCGCCAGCAGCAACGTGATCGCCAACCGCCACAGCCTGAACGACTGGTTTCCGGAACACGTGGGCACGCCTGATTACTTCACCGGCCGCCTCTGCACCACACACGACACGCAAATCGAGGAGGTGCGCCGCCAGGCCAAGGCGGGGGCCAACTTGGTCAAGATCGCCATGGATGGCACCCACTTTCGCGAAGACGGCACCCACATTGCCGCTTTCACACAAGGTGAAATCAGTGCGATGGTGGCCGAAGCGCACCGCTTGGGCGTGAAGGTTGCCACTCACGCCTATGGCAAAGAGGCCGTGTTGTACGCGGCCCGCGCCGGGGTCGAAGTGATCTTCCACGCTTTTTTTGGCGATGACGAATGCTGGGATGCGATGCTGACCAGTGGCTGCGCTCTGGCTCCCACCTTGACCTTTTTACGCAACAACGTCGAGTTTTGCCAGCCGCATGAACCGTCGGTGCAGTCCGGTTACAAGGCCATGCAGCAGCGAGTGATCGAAGCCGCCAAACGCAACCTGAACCGCGCGCGGGAGCGAGGCGTGCCCTTCATGACCGGCAGTGACGCGGGCTTTGCTGTGACGCCGTATGGCGAATGGCACGCCCGCGAAATCGGCATCCTGGTGGACTGGCTGGGCTTCACGCCCGCGCAGGCTTTGCGGGCCGCCACGTCGGTGGGCGCACGGCTGATGCCACGCGGTCGGCCAGGTACACCACAGTCGGCGCGGGTGGGGGCCATTGAAGTAGGTCGCCATGCCGATTTTTTGTTCATTCAGGGTGACCCGCTGGGCGATGTCAACCTGTTGCTACAGCGGGATGCCATCGCCGCCGTCTACCAGGACGGACGGCGCATGTCCACCGAACGCAAGCCCTATGACCCCTGGCAAGTCACCAACCTGAGCAGTTTGAAATGGACTGAGCTGTACACCCGCGACAGAGTCGCTTCCCGCAACGGAGACACACCATGAATCAACCAACTCATTTCTGCAGTAAACCGGGCCTCGCCTGTCTGGCAGGTCTTGCCTTGGCCACCTACCTGATGGCAGCCAGCGCCCTGGCCCAGACTTGGCCGAACAAACCCGTTCGGGTTATTGCCGCGCACGCGCCGGGCGGCGGGCCAGACCAGGTGGTGCGGGCCATCACCCAGGAACTGTCGAAACGGCTTGGACAACCCGTGCTGCTGGAGCACAAACCCGGTGCCGGGGGTAATATTGCGGCCAGCGAGCTACTGCGTACCGGCGCGGACGGTTACACCTGGCTGGTGGGTACTGAATCGATTCTCACCATCAACCCGCTGATCTACAAGAACATCGGTTTCAATGTAGCGGATTTGATGCCCGTCAACCTGATCGGCAGTTTCTCGCAGGTGCTGACTTGCAACCCTGGCGTTGGGGTGAAGACAGTGCCCGAATTGATCGCCAAAGCGAAGACCCGGCCCATGACTTATGCCAGCGGCGGCGCGGGTTCTCCCGGCCACTTGACGATGGAAATGCTGTTGGCCGATGCCAAAGTCAGCATGACACATGTGCCCTATCGCGGGCCTCAACCGGCGGTAACTGACATGATGGGCGGCCAAGTGGACTGCGGCTTTCTGGTGGGGGCCGTGGTGAACGAGTTCATCAAGGCGGGCCGCCTGGTGGCACTGGCAACGTCGGGCAAAACGCGCTCGCCTTTGGCACCCGATTTGCCCACCGTGGCTGAACAAGGATTCCCAAGCGTCGATGCCACATTTTGGCTCACCATTTTTGCGTCTCGCCAAGTGTCGCCCGACATTCTGGACAAGTTTGCCAAAGCGCTTGAGGAGTCCATCAAGGCCCCCGAGGTGCGCAGCGCCATGCTTCTGAACGGCACCCAACTCGAAGGCACGACAACCCAATTTGCGCAGAAGGAGCTGGATCAGATCACCCTGCGCTGGGCGGGCATCGCCAAACGCGTCAACCTGAAACTGGAGTAGGAACAGTGACGGCCCCAAGCACCCGACCCAACCTCATCTACATCCTGGCCGACGACCTGGGTTACGCTGACCTCGGCTGCACAGGTGCCCGTGATGGGCTGAATCGAGCGGCCAACGTGTCGCCGGTGCTGGACAAAATGGCGGCGCAAGGCATGCGTTTCACCCACGGCTACGCCAACTCGGCGGTGTGTTCACCCACCCGCTTTGCGCTGATCACGGGCCGCTGGCAGTACCGGCTTCGTGGCGGGGCCGAAGAACCCATCGCGGCAGCGCATGGCGACAAAATCA
>JANNEZ010000119.1:0-19264 GCA_031379255.1 Rhodoferax sp.
GCTGTGGATTTGCCCGCCGCTTGCCTGCGCCTGTACGCGTGTCAGTGTCCATGTGTGCTCCTTTGCTTTGCGATGCATCCCTCTTCGTTCACGGTGTCCCCGTGAGGAGGGAGGCATTCATAGCATCTGGTCACATCGCACTATCACCACGCTACCCGCTCTTGTTGCAGCGCTATGAAGGGAGGCTCTGAAGTTGGATTTTCTGCGACACGATTCAACGTCCGAGTTAGGCCGCACCGCCACCCGCCCTTGTCCGTTGGAACGGCAAGTTAGAAGCAGTCGCCTCAAGTCGCTCAGCCAGCCAAACTTTAATGACAGACTGCCTTGTAACCCCCAGTTTGCTGGCTTCGCGATCCAGCGAGTCAATCATCCAAGTTGGAAAATCGACATTCACCCGCTTCTGCTCCTGCAACACGCGCCGGGCTTTGGACAAGTCCAAAGCCGCCGATACATCGACGCCACCGTCAAACTGTTGCTCGAATTTTTTAGCTTTCATAAAGTGCCACCTCTTCTGCGCGTGCGCGGCGAACGGATATCAACCGGATATTTGCCCCTCGGTATGTCATAACGGCTGACCAATGCTTTCCATCAACAAGCCCAATCACCAGATACCGCGGTTCATCATCCGTTTTTGCCGGAATCTCCAGCAACATCGGGTCGTTCCAGAGACCTTGCGCCTCAACAAAATCAATGCCGTGTTTTGTGCGATTAGAGTCGCTTTTCGCGGCGTCGAATTCGAAGGGGATCATGGTATAGAAACTATACCTTAATTGGCGTCAAATGGCCAATCGACTCAGGCTTCTATCGAGGCTGTTAAAAAACATAACTTGCTCCGTTGGTGAACGAGCACGAAATCAGCCTCAAGTCTTGCATTGCGACACCGACGCAAATAACATTCCAAGTTGAAAAGAACAATGGCTTGGCCGGGGGTGTTTGTTGCACTGAAAGACTTGACCCGTATGCTGCTATGTATGCTGCTCTGGGCCTATGGGTAAGCAACCTTGTGGGGCGCCTTGAAGTATTGCCAGGACAGCCACCATGCACTGCGTCTGATTCCCAACGGGCCATGCCAAACGGCTTCGCACGCCTTGTTGGGAATCATCCGCGGCAGTTCAAGGCCAGATAGCTCAGGATTGGCGTTGAACTCTACAGACCCGTTCGGTGGAATATGAATGTTTTCGGCAAAATATTCCTTGCCGCCACTTCGCACTTTCGGGTAGCAATGAAGCGTGAAATCAACTTTGCTGGACTGATTGTTAGTCAGCACCACATTACTGATAGTGCCCAGTGCAATAGGTGTGGTGCCAATCTCAACTTTCTTCAGTCGGGAGAAGTCGTTCATGTACCGAAATATGACGGTCGCTGCCGTCAATACAGCAATTCCGAAAATCACGAAAGTCTTGGTTTTGGGCATTGAAAATTGCGATGCTAGCTGGTTGTGCCGCACTATTGTGACCCCGCGCTATCGCAGCTGCACTGCTTCAACAAGGGTTCGACAGCGCAAAACCCAGGTGCTCGAAACCTGAGAAAATCCAACCATGACCTACAAAGTTGAAAAATCCGACGCCGAATGGAAAGCCCTGCTCAAGGCCAAGGGGGCGGAGGCCATGGCCTATGACGTGACGCGGCACGAAGCCACCGAGCGCGCCTTTACCGGCCGGCTGGCCGACAACAAGGGGGCGGGCGTTTACCGCTGCATTTGTTGCGAAAAGCCGCTGTTTGACGCGGCTACCAAGTTTGATTCGGGCACCGGCTGGCCCAGTTATTTCAAGCCGCTTGACGATGCGGTGGGCACCAAGGTCGATGGCATTCTGTTCATGAAACGCACCGAAGTGCATTGCGCCGACTGCGGCGCGCACCTGGGACATGTGTTTGAAGACGGCCCGGCGCCCACGGGCCTGCGTTATTGCATGAACTCGGCGTCGCTGGAGTTTGTGAAGTCGTAAAGCGGCCAGACACTTGAAAGCCGCAAATTGTTAACATGGATGTTAACAAATATCTGAAAAATCGCATTTGCGTCATTTGTATGGTAAAAATGGCTTTTAAGTCACGTATTTATTGAATTTATTGCTATATAATTTATAGCACTGTCAAATATCTCAATTTCCGGCACCCAGCGCCAAGTTGCCATAAATCAGCTTCCAGACTTCCGTTTCCAGTCCCCCATTCAATGAAAATCCTGATCGACTTCCTGCCCATCCTGCTGTTTTTCGCCACCTACAAACTGGCCGACATTTACATGGCCACGGCCGTGTTGATGGCGGCAACCACGGTTCAAATGGCCATCACCTACAAGCTTGAAGGCAAGCTGCAGATGATCCACAAAATCACGCTGGGGTTGATTTTGGGCTTTGGCGGGCTCACGCTGGCATTGCAAGACGAGAGCTTCATCAAATGGAAGCCCACGGTGCTGTACCTGGCCATGGGCATCGGTTTGGCCATTGCGCTATGGGGCTACCGCAAGAACTTCCTCAAGCTGCTCTTGGGCAGCCAGCTGGAACTGCCCGACGCGGTTTGGATGCGGCTCAACATGATCTGGATCGCCTATTGCATCTTCATGGCTGTGCTCAACGGCTATGTGGCGGCATTTTTCAGCACCGACGCCTGGGTGAATTTCAAGCTCTGGGGGTATGTGTTCCCGCTGGCATTCATTGTCGGCCAGGGCCTCTACATCGCGCCGCATTTGAAGGGCGAACCCGAAGAGCCCAAAGCGTGATGAAAGCACGATGGAAACCATGATGCCAGGCCTGTCTCAAAGCGAACCCAAGCTGGCGCCAAGCGGCCCGGTCTTCAAAGCCGACGCCAACGCGGCGGGTCAACTCGCCGGGCGCTTGACGGAAAAGTTGAACCCGAGCCGCCTGGAGGTGCTGGACGAGAGCGCCGCCCATGCCGGTCACGCCGGATCCAATGGCACGGCCTTCGGCACCCACTTTCGGGTGCGGATCGCTTCACCTTTCTTTACCGGCAAGAGCCGCGTGGCCTGCCACCGGCTTGTGTATGATTCGCTCCAGATTTTCATCGACCAAGGCGTTCACGCCATCGCCATTGAAACTTCAGGCTTCTGACGGCTCTAACTGCGTCAACCTCCAACCCTGCGGACCTCTTTTTTTATGAAACTACACCTTCTCCATTCCATTGCCCTCGCAGCCTTGCTGGCTGCCGTATCAGCCGGCGCGCTGGCCCAGAACGTGGCCATCGTCAACGGCAAAGCCGTGCCCAAAACGCGGATTGACGCGCTGATGAGCCAGATCGCCAAAACCGGCCGCGCTGTCACACCGGAGATGCAGGGCCAGATCCGCGACGAAGTCATCGCCCGCGAAGTGTTCATGCAAGAGGCGCAAAAGCGCGGCCTCGACGCCTCGGAAGACTTCAAGACGCAGTTGGAACTGACGCGCCAGCAGTTGCTGATCCGCGAGCTGTTTGCCGATTTCCAGAAGAAAAGCCCAGTGACCGACGCCGACACCAAGGCCGAATACGACAAGTTTGCCGCAGCCAATGGCGGCAAGGAATACAAGGCCAGCCACATCCTGGTGGAAAAAGAAGACGAAGCCAAAGCCATCATTGATCAGGTCAAAAAAGGCGGCAATTTTGGCGAGATCGCCAAAAAATCCAGCAAAGACCCGGGCTCTGGCGCCAATGGAGGCGACCTCGACTGGGCCTCGGCCGGCAATTACGTCAAAGAGTTTTCAGACGCGATGACCAAGCTCGAAAAAGGCAAAATGACCGAAACCGCCGTGAAGTCGCAATTCGGCTTCCACATCATCAAGCTCGACGACATCCGCGAGGCGCAATTGCCCAAGTTTGACGATGTGAAGCCGCAGATCACGCAGCAGCTCACACAGCAAAAACTGGCGAAATTCCAGGAAGAACTGCGCGCCAAGGCGAAAATCCAGTAAGAGAATTTCACGAAGCCGGGGCAAGCGCGGCGCTAGCGCTGCGTCAACCGCGGAGCAACTCTGAATCACCCAGCGCACCACTTCCATGCCATCAGCGCGCCAATCATCACCGGTTGGTGCAGCATGTAATAACTCAGGCTCCAGCGGCCCAACCAGGCGAGCGGCTGAACCGTTTGCCGATGGGTCGCGGCCCGGCCTGCAAACCATGCCGGGCGGGCCTTCAGGGCCCACTGCCCCGCCGCTAGTCCCCACCACATGACGCCCAGCCAGGGCAAGACCGGCACGTAGTCTTCGGTGCGGGGTTTCTGTGTGATGAAGCCGAGCCAGTTCAAGGCCGGGCTGTTGAACATTTGAAGGGTCTGCGCATCGGCCATAGAAGGCAAAACCTGAGAAGCGATGAATTTGGAAGCGACAGCGAGCCCGCCCAGCAACCACAACCAGTTGCCCCAGCCGGCAGTGAGCCGCATCAGAATCAGCATCACGGCAATCCCGTGCAGGGTGCCGAAATAGATGTAACTGTCGGGATACATCAAGTAAGAAGCCACGCTGACCAGCACAGCGCAAGCTGCCACTTGCCACCAGCGCCGCCAAAAACGCTGCCAACTTTGCCGCTGTTGCAACGCAATCGCCTGCCCCATTCCCGCTGTGAACAGGAACAGACCCAGGATACAGGTGCGTTGCCAGGTCCACAGCGGATCGTTGTAAAAGTCCTGCTGGATATGCCCGAAGTGGTTCAGGTCGAAGCTCAAATGAAACAACGTCATCCAGACCATCGCCAGGCCGCGCAGGGCATCGATGGCATCGAATCGCGGGGACGGCTTGGGTATGGGCGGTAACGGCATGCCGGGGAGTGTACGCAGGGCCGGCAGGACCTTGCCGCCTGGGGCGCGGCTGCAAATTCTTTCAATGTGCGTTATCGAACGGACGACGGCAATCTGCGTGCCTACATTGGATGCATGCTCAGCGCCACCGATGTCCGCGACGAACTCCGGGTCACCACCACACCGGCGGCGCCCGCTGCTGCGCCCTACGGTTTCTCAAGCTCAAGCGGCGGCGTCAGACACACTTGTCCTCTGTGCAAAGGCGCTTTGGTCCGCATCTGGCGGCGCCCCATCGACCGGCTTTCCAGCCAGTTTGTGCCAGTCCACCGCTTCCGCTGCGAAGGATTCTCCTGCGGCTGGGAGGGAAACCTTCGTGTTGACGGCATTGACACTGGAGGAAAAACCAGTTTTCTTGAACGTGCTGCAACCGTCTCCATGGTCGCACTTGTACTCGTTGCCTCAGTCGCGTTGGCCGCGATGTTGGTGGTTGCCATGATCGGCTGGTTTTCTGCCCATGACCGGAAGCAGGACCAGGTTGGCTCGCGCGACAACCGGTGTGTCGTGGCGATTCACTCAGTCAGCCCACCCACTTTCGCGCATTGCGCCACAACTGCATCCACGGGCTGAATTCATCGCGGTTCAAGGGCGACCAGCTCATCTGGATATTGCGGAAAACACGCTCGGGGTGAGGCATCATGGCGGTGAAACGGCCGCAGGCGGTGGTCACGGCCGTCAAGCCGCCAGGGCTGCCGTTCGGATTGAACGGGTAGGTTTCTGTAGGCTGGCCGAGGTTGTCAGTGAAACGCATGGCGGAAATCACCTGCGCTGGGTTGCCCCGGCCGCCTTTGGCCGCTTCGAAATTGGCGAATCCTTCACCGTGCGCAACCGCAATGGGCAAGCGGCTGCCCGCCATTCCCCGAAGAAACAGCGAGGGGGAATCCAGAACTTCAACCATGCTCAAGCGCGCCTCAAACCGCTCACTTTGGTTGGTTGAAAATCGTGGCCAATATTCGGCGCCCGGAATGATGTCGGCCAGCTCGGCAAACATCTGGCAACCATTGCAAACTCCCAGTCCGAATGTGTCTGCACGTTCGAAAAAAGCCTTGAACTGTCCAGCCAGACCGGGGTTGAAAGTGATGGAGCGCGCCCAACCGATACCTGCGCCCAAGGTATCGCCGTAACTGAACCCGCCACACGCGACCACGCCTTTGAAGTCTTTCAGGTTGGCGCGGCCAGACTGCAGATCGGTCATGTGCACGTCAAAAGCTTCAAAACCGGCCTCGGTGAAGGCGTACGCCATTTCAACGTGGGAATTCACGCCCTGCTCGCGCAACACGGCCACACGCGGGCGGGCCAAAACCAACGCGGCTGATTGCGCGGATTTTTCCTGGGTTGCAGCCTCGTTTTCCGCAATGAAAACATGCAAGCCTGGATCTGAAGGGTTGCCGGCTAGCGCATGTTCTGAGTTCGCGCAATCCGGGTTGTCGCGCAGCTGGCAGATCTTCCAGCTGGTGCTGTCCCAAACCTGTTGCAGGTCTTGCAGTTTGGCGGAAAACACGGCTTTGGCGTCGCGCCAGACCTGAATTTCGCCCACACCGGTTTTTACGGCTGAATGTGGGGGACGGGTTTTGCCGACAAAGTGGCTGAAGGCGCTCAACCCATGTTCTCGAAGCGTCTGCATCACCCCGTTGCGCTCGGCGGTGTTGACCTGCAACACCACACCCAATTCTTCGTTGAAAAGCGCGTTCAATGTCAGCTCGTCACGCCGCGCGCCCACCTGTGCCGCCCAGTTTTTGCTGTCACCCATTTCGGCGCGGCTGTCGGATATGCCGTCGCCTTGCACGATGAGCATGTCCACATTCAGCGACACACCCACCTGACCTGCGAATGCCATTTCGCAGGCGGTCGCAAACAGGCCGCCGTCGCTGCGGTCGTGGTAGGCCAAAATCCTCCCCTGCCCGCGCAGAACGTTGACGGCTTTGACCAGATTCACCAGGTCTTGCGGGTTGTCCAGATCCGGCACCTCATTGCCAAGCTGGTTGAGCGTCTGCGCGAGGATGCTGCCACCCATGCGGTTTTTGCCGTGACCGAGGTCGATGAGGATCAAGGTGGTGTCGTGTCCGGTCGCGTCCAGCTGGGGCGTCAGCGTGCCACGGACATCTTTGAGCGTGGCGAACGCGCTGATGATCAGGCTGACCGGGGAGACAACTTTTTTTGCGGTGGAAGCCGCTCCACTGGTCATTGCGGATTCGGCCCATTGCGTACGCATCGACAGAGAATCTTTGCCTACTGGAATGGAAATACCCAAGGCTGGGCAAAGTTCCAGGCCGACAGCCTTGACTGTCGCGTACAGCGCCGCATCTTCACCCGGTTCGCCACAAGCGGCCATCCAGTTGGCGGACAATTTCACGCGATCGAGTTCAATCGGCGCGGCCAGCAGATTGGTAATGGCTTCGCCCACAGCCATGCGCCCGGAAGCCGGGGCGTTCACAGTGGCCAGCGGCGTGCGCTCGCCCATACTCATCGCTTCACCGGCGAAGCCCTTGAAATCGGCCAGGGTGACAGCACAGTCCGCCACGGGAACTTGCCATGGACCAACCATTTGGTCACGGTGGCTCAAGCCACCAACGGTGCGGTCGCCAATGGTGATCAAAAACCGCTTGGAAGCGACAGTGGGGTGCGCGAGAACTTCTATTGCCGCCTTTTGAAGATCGACACCGGTGAAATCGACCGGATTGAAAACACGTGAAAGGCTGGTCACGTCGCGGGTCATTTTGGGGGGCTTGCCCAGCAACACGTTCATGGGCATGTTGACAACTTCCCGCTGTGGGCCCTGTGCGGCAGAGTCGGTGAGTTGCAACTGCCGATCCTGAGTTGCCACGCCGACCACCGCAAAGGGACAGCGCTCGCGCTCGCACAATGCCTGGAATTGGGCCAGTGATTCGGGTGAAATCGCCAGCACGTAACGCTCTTGGCTTTCGTTGCACCAGATTTCCTTGGGTGCGAGGCCCGACTCTTCCAGCGGAACCGAGCGCAGATCAAACCGGGCGCCACGCCCTGCGTCATGGGTGAGTTCTGGAAACGCATTGCTCAAACCACCAGCTCCGACATCGTGAATGGCGAGAATGGGGTTGCCGTCGCCGAGCGCCCAGCAATGGTTGATGACCTCCTGCGCGCGCCGTTCAATTTCCGGGTTGCCGCGTTGCACCGAGTCAAAATCAAGCTGCGCTGCATTGGCGCCGGTGGCCATGGAACTTGCCGCACTGCCGCCCATGCCAATGCGCATGCCAGGCCCGCCCAGCTGGACCAGCAAACTGCCCGCCGGGAATACAATTTTTTGTGTTGAGCCGGCGTCGATCACACCCAGGCCGCCCGCGATCATGATGGGTTTGTGGTAGCCGCGTTGTTCGGCCGCTTCGCCTGACGGACCGCTGTGCGACACGCATTGTTCGTATTCGCGGAAATAGCCCAGGAGATTGGGGCGACCAAACTCGTTGTTGAAGGCGGCGCCGCCCAGCGGCCCTTCGAGCATGATTTGCAGCGGGCTGGCAATGTGTTCGGGCTTGCCGTAACTTGAAGAAGACGCCAGTGGCGAAGAATCAATTGGAATCTGCTCCCAATTGATTTTGGACACAGTAAAACCTGTCAGGCCTGCCTTGGGTTTCGAGCCGCGCCCGGTGGCGCCTTCGTCGCGTATTTCACCGCCCGCGCCAGTCGACGCGCCAGGGAAAGGTGAAATGGCCGTAGGGTGGTTGTGCGTTTCAACCTTCATCAAGACATGGTTTGTGGCGCTGTAGTTTTTATAGCTCGAAGCGCCCAATTCGGGTGAGGCGGATTGCGTTTTTGCCACAAACCGGCCCACCTGGGAGCCTTCCATCACCGAGGCGTTGTCTGAATACGCAACCAGCATATGCTGCGGATTTTTCTGGTGCGTGTGCCGGATCATGCCAAACAGACTGCTGGTTTGCGGCACACCGTCAATGATGAAGTCCGCATTGAAAATCTTGTGGCGGCAGTGCTCGCTGTTGGCTTGCGCGAACATCATCAACTCAACGTCTGTCGGGTTGCGTCCGAGCTGGGTGAAAGCCTGCGCCAGGTAGTCCACCTCGTCATCGGCCAGGGCCAGCCCAAATTCACGGTTGGCCTCTTCCAAGGCTCCTCTGCCGCCGCCCAACAAGTCAACATGGGCCATTGGCTGGGCTGCAAGGTCGGTGAACAGCCGGATGGCGTCAGCACGGTCAAACATCACACTTTCCGTCATGCGGTCGTGGAGCTGGTTGGCCAATTCTTGCAGTTGCAACTTCGAAAAGGCACGCTTGCCGATCAATGGCTGGCTCAAGGCGATTTCATACTCAACCAGGCGTTCCACCCGCCGAACGGGCAAGGCACAGTTGTGGGCGATATCGCTGGCCTTGGAGGACCATGGCGAGACTGTGCCGAAACGGGGCGTAACGACAATGTGAACCCGGCTGTCGGTTCGGGAACCGCCCAGCGGCTGATACGGCTTGCCGTAAGTCAGAAGCGCACTTAAGCGGCTCTTCAGGACTTTGTCGGGAACGGTGTCGGACGACACCAGGTGGACATAACGCGCGGCAAGCCCGCTGATCTGCGCATGAATCGCCTGCAGCCGGGGCAAGAGTTGCAAAGCGCGGAAATTGCTCAGGGCGCTGGCGCCCTCAAATGGGGTGATGTGCAGTGTCACGTGGGTCAGGGGGAGAGCTTAGGGAAAAGGGCCTGCTCGCGTTGAATATCCGCGCGGGCGGTCTCTTGAGCCCGCTGATTTTACCCGTCGCTCCCTTTTGAACAGCGGTCGTCGCCCTCTGGGATAATCGCGATCATGACGATTACCTACAAAGATGCCGAAGGCGTGCGCGGCATGCGTGTTGCCGGCAGGCTGGCTTCCGAGGTGCTGGATTACCTCACTGCGAACGTGTTGCCCGGCGTGACTACCAATGCGCTGGACAAACTCGCGCATGACTACATCACGCAGGTTCAAGGTGGCGTCCCCGCGCCGCTGAATTACATGGGGAGCGGCTCCGTGCCCTACCCGAAGTCGATTTGCACTTCGGTCAATCACCAGGTCTGCCACGGGATTCCCAATGACAAGGCCCTCAAGAAAGGCGACATCCTCAATATCGATGTAACGGTGATCAAGGACGGCTGGCACGGCGACACCAGCCGCATGTACCTTGTAGGCGAGTCATCCATTGCGGCAAAACGCTTGTGTTCGGTGACCTATGACGCCATGTGGCATGGCATCAAAATGGTCAAACCCGGCGCCCGCTTGGGCGATATCGGTTGGGCCATCCAGAAATTCGCCGAAGGCCAGGGATTCAGTGTGGTTCGCGAATTTTGCGGACACGGCATCGGCCGGGTCTTCCATGAAGAACCGCAAGTGTTGCATTACGGCAAGCCGGGCACCCTGGAAGTGCTCAAACCCGGCATGACCTTCACCATCGAGCCGATGATCAATGCCGGGCGCAAGGAAATCAAGGAAGGTCCGGAAAAAGACGGTTGGACCATTGTCACCAAGGACCATTCGCTTTCAGCGCAATGGGAGCATACCGTGCTGGTCACAGAGGAAGCCTATGAAGTGCTGACCCTGTCAAAGGGAAGTCCCGCCAAACCAGCGTTCATCCAGGAAACCGCGTCTGCCTGAAATTGGCCATCACCGGTTCCTGATATGACCAAGGCGCAAGATTTGCGCGAGGCTTACCGCGCCAAAAAGGCGGCGGTGTTGCAATCCGTTGACGGCAACGGCGCCTCGACGCGCGGTGTGCGACCGGCACTGGCGCAACTCTCCAGGCTGGCCGATGAAGCCTTGTGCGGCCTCTGGGCTCAGGCGGGTATCGACAAGCCTTTCGCACTCCTGGCAGTGGGTGGCTTTGGCCGCCGTGAACTCTTTCCGCATTCGGATGTCGACGTCCTGTTGTTGGTGCCTGATGACCGTTCTGCCATAACCGAGCCGGCGCTCCGGGCGCAAATTGAAAGCTTTATCGGCAGTTGCTGGGATGTTGGACTTGAAATCGGCTCGAGCGTGCGCACGGTTTCGGAATGCCTGGACGAGGCGTCCCGGGATGTCACGGTCCAGACCTCTTTGCTGGAAGCGCGGCTGGTCGCCGGAAGCGCTGCCTTGTTTGCCGGTTTCTATGGGCGATTCATTGCCAGTGTCGACCCTCAGGCATTTTTTGTCGCGAAGAACCTTGAATTGCGTCAACGCCATAACAAATTCGAAAACACACCCTATTCCCTTGAGCCCAATTGCAAGGAATCGCCTGGCGGGCTGCGCGATCTGCAGATCATTCTTTGGGTAGCGCGTGCTGCGGGTTACGGCAAACATTGGGATGACCTGGCCCGCAACGGCCTCGCCACTTCTTTTGAGATCAGGCAAATCAAGCGCAATGAGTCTTTGCTTCACCTGATCCGCCTGCGCCTGCACCAGATTGCCAATAGGCGGGAAGACCGTCTGGTTTTTGACCTTCAAACCGCGGTGGCGAACAGTTTTGGCTACTCCTCGGAAAACGCCGAAGGCAAACGGCTGCCGGCACGCGCCAGCGAAGCCCTCATGCGCCGCTATTATTGGGCCGCCAAAGCGGTAACCCAGCTCAGCCAAATTCTGCTTCTGAACATTGAAGAGCGCCTGCAGCCGCAAACCCATGCGCCGCGCCCCCTGAACGAGCGGTTCCTCGACAAAGCGGGCATGATCGAAGTGGCCAGCGACGATCTGTACCAGCAGTATCCGCACGCGATTCTTGAAACCTTTCTCCTTTACGAAACCACAGTTGGCATCAAGGGCCTGTCGGCACGCACCTTGCGCGCTTTGTACAACGCCCGGTCGCTGATGGGTGGCCAGTTCCGCAATGACCCGGTCAACCGCGAAACTTTCCGCAATATCCTGATGCAGCACGACGGAATAACCCACGCCATGCGTCTGATGAACCAGACCTCGGTGCTGGGCCGTTATTTGTGGGTGTTCAGGCGGATCGTGGGCCAAATGCAGCACGACCTGTTCCATGTCTACACTGTTGACCAGCACATCCTGATGGTGCTGCGCAACGCGCGGCGTTTTTTCATAGCCGAACACGCGCACGAGTACCCTTTTTGCTCGCACCTGGCGGCGGGCTGGGACAAGCCCTACATCCTCTATACCGCCGCGCTTTTCCACGATATCGCCAAAGGGCGTGGCGGTGACCATTCAAAGCTTGGCGCCACCGACGCCGTCCGGTTTTGCAAACAACACGCATTCGAAAGTGACGACGCGCGCCTTGTCGAGTTTCTCGTTCGGGAGCACCTCGCCATGAGCCACGTGGCGCAGAAGTCAGACCTCAGCGACCCCGACGTCATCTTGGCATTTGCCAACCGCGTTGGCAGCGAGCGTTACCTGACTGCCCTGTACCTGTTCACCGTGGCTGATATCCGGGGCACCAGCCCGAAAGTCTGGAATGCCTGGAAGGGCAAGTTGCTTGAAGACTTGTACCGCCTTTGCCTGCGCGCGCTGGGTGGGCGGGCACCCGATGCCGACGCTGAAATCGAGGCCCGAAAACGCGAGGCCCTGGTGATGATTTCACTTGCGGCCCTGCCTTTTGAATCGCACAAAATGCTCTGGGACACCTTGGACGTCGGATACTTCATGCGCCACGATGCCGCAGACATTTCATGGCACGCGCGCCACCTGTCACGCCATGTCGGCGCCGCAGCGCCGATTGTCAGGGCGCGCCGTTCACCCATTGGTGAAGGACTGCAGGTTTTGGTGTACACCCCCGACCAATCCGACTTGTTTGCGCGCATTTGCGGCTATTTTGACCAGCATGGATTCAGCATTCTGGATGCGCGCATCCACACCGCCAAAAACGGACACGCCCTGGACACCTTTCAAATTGACACCGCCCAGAGCGATGCGGAGTTCCGTGAATTGACCGCGCTTCTGGAGCACGGCCTTGGCCAGGCAATCAGCCGCGCAGGCGCGCTGCCTGCGCCTGGCAAAGGGCGAGTATCGCGCCGTGTGAAAAGCTTTCCCATCGCACCGCGGGTGAGCCTGCGGCCTGATGAAAAAGGGCAACGCTGGCTGCTCAACATCACAGCGAGTGACCGGGTCGGTCTTTTGTACAGTGTGGCGCGCGTATTGGCAAAACACGGCATCAACGTTCAACTGGCCAAAATTGCGACCCTGGGTGAGCGGATTGACGACACCTTCTTGATTGACGGGCCGGAGCTTCAGCAGAACAAGGCGCAGATCGAGATTGAGACTGAACTACTGGAAGCGCTGGCCGCTTGACACCGGTTTTCGCGGACGGGGTTTGCTTTTTTACTCGCTGCGCGAAACCACGTTCTGAGCTGGTTTCAGCGTGCTTTGATAAACGCCAACATGGCTTCTGCCACCGATTTGTCATCGGTATGCACAGCATAAACCTCAGACATATGGCTGTGCCCCGGAAAACTGGCAAAAACTGGACAACGGCCCGCCTTGCACAAACCGTCTTTGGCCAAAATGGCTTGACCTACAAAATAAGGCGGGTCCAGCTCGGCATGCGCGATCCACATCGGCAAAGTTGACTTGACCATGCCGGAAAGCGGCGACTGCTCGGGGCGTTTCGACAGGTCATCACCGTAATAACTGTTAACTGTCGAGTTGGGCACGGTCACCAGGTCATACAGGCCGGATAACAACAATGCGCCGGCCAAGCCACCGCCGGCAACCTGGTGAAATTGCTCATTGGCAATGTAGCCCGCCGCATGGGCGGCACCGGCTGAGTGGCCCATCATGAAAACCTTTTTGGGATCCCCGCCTAGCGCGGCGATTTCGCGGTTGACCCATTTGACAGCGAGACCCAAATCCTCAGGACCGGCAGGCCACTTGTTTTGCGGCGCCAGCCGGTAAGTCATGTTCACGCCGACCATGCCATTTCGCACCGCCCATAACATCATGTTGTCGTAGAACGGGCTGGCATTCGGGCCACGCTTGTTGCCCGCCACAAAGGCGCCTCCATGCACAAAAAGGAACACTGGCCGCAGCGCGGTCGAAGCGGCCTCCGGCGTGAAGACATCCAGCAAATGGCGCTCGTTGTCCCCGTACTTGACATCGCGCTTCACCGCCACGCTGGCGTAGGGCTCCTTCTCGACAACGCGCCCTGCGTACAGGGTCGCGGTTGCAACCGGGTTGATGACTCGCCCAATCGATTTGAGCTTTTCAGCAATCTCGGGAGTGACCTGGGCTTGCGCGGCGCCTGCAATCCCAAGCAGAGCAATCAGCCCAGCGCCTATCGCAACGGGTACCAGTGTCATGACTTCCTCCGTGAACCAATTCGCATCATCAACGATAACGCAGATTTGGGAAATTCGCTTCACCCGGCTGCAGACGTCGAAATCAACGTGGCTTGTTCGTCGGCTGACTGTTTTTTCAGTCGTCTTCAGCTGCGGCAATTCCCGGGAACAAAACCTCGGTAAATCCAAACTGGCTGAAGTCGCGCACCCGCATCGGGTACAACTTGCCAACCAGGTGGTCACATTCATGCTGCACAACCCGCGCGTGGAAACCCTCCACTTCGCGCGCAACCGGGTCGCCATACTGGTCAAACCCCGCGTAGCGGATCCTCGCCCAGCGCGGCACCACAGCGCGCAGGCCAGGCACTGAAAGGCAACCCTCCCAGTCGTTGATTTCTGCGTCGCCGACCGGCATGATCACCGGGTTGACCAACACGGTGCGCGGCACAGGCGGCGCTTCTGGGTAACGCGGGTTCGCCTCGCCGCTGCCAAAGATCACCACCTGCAAATCAACGCCAATCTGCGGCGCGGCCAGACCGGCCCCATTGGCGGCGCGCATGGTGTCCAGCATGTCCGTGATGATCAGGTGCAGTTCGTCGGTGTCGAATTGCGCGACTGGGCTGGCCATGCGCAGCAAGCGCGGGTCGCCCATTTTCAGGATTT
This sequence comes from Rhodoferax sp., assembly GCA_031379255.1. GTDB lineage: Bacteria > Pseudomonadota > Gammaproteobacteria > Burkholderiales > Burkholderiaceae_C > JANYCG01. The sequence goes on from JANNEZ010000119.1 coordinate 14,642, forward strand.
CACGGACCGCCATTGCGCTTATCCAACTTCAGATGCTTCAACGCTGACCACAACTCAGGAATATCCGTTTCTATGATGCTCCATAAGGTGTCATTGTCGATGCCCAAATAACCATGGATCAGCTGATTCCGGGTCGCAATGATCATGCGCCAGGGTATGTGGGGAGAAGCCTGCCTGACACGATCCGGTACATGTGTTGCCGCCTCGCCGATCAATTCAAGATTGCGGACGGTCGCGTCAAAACGCATCCTGTCCGCCACAAACTGTTGTTGATCAATGCCGTGCGTGAACCTTCCGACCCGCTCACAGAAGTCAAGCATGTCATCGATATAGAACGACCATGCCCTTTCCGGAGTCGATTCAGACATGCACGGCTTCCCGTTCGATGAAGGGCCTCAGTTGCGGCCTGAGCGCTTTTTCAGTCACCAGATCGACACGGCGGCCAAGCAGATCCTCCAGATAGAACTGAACGCCGAAGAAACGCGCGGATGTCGCAGGGCCATCGAATCCTACAAGTACATCCACATCGCTCCAGGCAGAAGCGGTGCCACGTACGGTTGAGCCAAACAATGCAAGGTCAACGACGCCGAACCTTGTGGCAAGAATATCCTTGTGCGCGCAGAGTAGATCCAGGATTTTTCGGCGTTTCATTTCCCAAGTTTACCGGTCGGGAGATAGGGAGGCTTTGGAACCATCCTGCAGCAGGGCTTTCAAACCGGATTCATCAATCACCGGCACACCCAGTTCCCGCGCCTTGTCCAGCTTGCTGCCGGCCTCTGAACCGGCCAACACGTAGCTGGTTTTCTTGCTGACCGAACCGGCCACCTTGGCACCTGCCGCCTCCAGCAGATCTTTGACTTCATCGCGGCCCAGAGTGGGCAGGGTGCCGGTGATCACAAAGGTCTTCCCGGCAAGCGGCTGGGGCGCACGGACGGAAGGTTCGCCCTCCTCCCAGATGAGTCCACAGGCGCGTAGCTGTTCGACCACTTCGCGGTTATGGGCCTGTTCGAAGAATGTCCGAAGGCTTTTCGCGACGATGGGGCCGACATCAGGCACTTGAAGCAAAGCTTCTTCAGACGCTAACATGATGCCGTCAAGCTTGCCAAAATGTTGGGCAAGCGCCTTGGCAGTGGCCTCGCCAACATGTCGGATGCCCAACCCAAAAAGGAACCTCGGCAAGGTCGTGTGTTTTGATTTTTCCAACGCATCGACCAGGTTTTGGGCCGACTTTTCAGCCATCCGGTCCAGCGCGGCGAGTGATGTCAAACCGAGCCGGTACAAATCCGGCAAGGTCTTGATAACGTTGGCATCAACCAACTGATCCACCAGTTTGTCACCCAGGCCCTCCACCTCCACCGCACGGCGCTGGGCAAAATGCAGGATCGCCTGCTTGCGCTGCGCGCTGCAAAACAGGCCGCCGGTGCACCGGAAATCCGCCTCATCTTCCTCGCGAACCGCCGCGCTGCCGCACACCGGGCAAATGCGCGGCATGGTGAAAGGCGGGGCGTCGCCGCTGCGTTTTTCCAGCAGCACTGACACCACTTCCGGAATCACGTCGCCAGCGCGGCGCACGATCACGGTGTCACCCACGCGCACATCCTTGCGGCGCGCCTCGTCTTCGTTGTGCAGCGTGGCGTTGGACACCGTAGTGCCGCCAACAAACACCGGCGCGAGTTTGGCGACGGGTGTGAGTTTGCCAGTGCGGCCCACCTGCACATCGATTGCCAAGACGGTGGTTGTCTGCTCCTGCGCCGGGTATTTGTGCGCCACGGCCCAGCGTGGCTCCCGTGTCACAAACCCAAGCTGGCGCTGCAACGCAAGGCTGTTGACTTTGTAGACGACGCCGTCAATATCAAAGCCCAACGCATCCCGCTGTGCACCGATGCGCTGGTGGTATGCTACCAATTCAGTAGCGCCATGTAGACGTTCCACGAGACTTGAGACCGGAAATCCCCATGATTTCAGCGTTTCCAGCATGTCGGCATGGGTTTTGAAATCAGGGCCGCCCTGCTCTGTCGGCGTGATGTCTCCCAGACCATAGGCAAAGAAGCTCAAAGGCCGCTGCGCCGCGATGGCCGGGTCAAGCTGCCGTACAGCGCCCGCAGCCGCGTTGCGCGGGTTAACGAAGGTTTTTTCGCCCTTGGCCCCTTTGGCAATCTTGTCACGCTGGCGCTCGTTCAACGCTTCGAATTTGTCGCGGCGCATGTATACCTCGCCCCGAACTTCCAGAATTTCAGGAACGACAGCAGGCAATCTCAAAGGGATTTGCCCGATGGTGCGGATGTTTTGCGTGACATCTTCGCCAGTTTCACCATCCCCGCGCGTCGCGGCCCGCACCAGCCCCCCCTGCTCGTAACGCAGGTTCATCGCCAGACCATCGAATTTGGGTTCGGCGACGTATTCAATCGGCGGATCAGTGTCGGCCAGACCCAGTTCGCGCCGCACCCGGGCATCAAAACTGAGCGCACCACTGGCCTCGGTATCGGTCTCGGTGCGAATGCTGAGCATCGGCACGGCATGGCGCACTGCCGCAAAACCATCCAGAGGTTTGCCGCCAACCCGCTGAGTCGGCGAGTCCGCCACGGCAAGTTCCGGATGTTCGGCCTCAACGCGCTGCAACTCCTGAAACAGGCGGTCGTATTCGGCGTCGGGGATTTTCGGCTCATCCAGCACGTAATACTGGTGCGCATGAAAGTGCAGCTTCTCGCGCAAAGCCTTGACCCGCGCCATCAAGTCCGCTTCAGAGGCCATCAGGAAAACAGGCGCCGCGCCAGCACCGAGCCGGCTGAAAAATCGCGGTCGTCCAGGGTGTCGTAGAGTTTTTCCAGTTCTGAGCCGATCAGATCCATGGCGTCAGCAGCCAGTGGCCGACCGTTGTCATCGGTGACCACGCCGTCCATGGATTGCGCCAGAGCCGCAGCGGATTCACGCATGCGCACAAACGGCCGCTCCGCACGCTCGACCTGCGGCACGTCCAGACTCAAGGTGACGTCGCGCACCGCCGCCTGGGTCGGGTCTTCCGCCAGGGCGGCTTGCGTGTCAAAACCCAGCCCCAGGATGGGAGGCATTCCGGAAACGCTCGCAGGCAGGACCATGCGGCCGGGAATCACTCCCGCCACAAATCCCAGCCGCGCCGCATTTTGGGCAATAAACCCCGGACTCCACGCCGTGTGCCTGGCCCGAACGGTGAAGCTCAACTGGGCATCATGGTCACCTGCGAAGCTGTCAAGCTCGCGGGCGCGCGCTACTTCATCGCGCATCTCGGGAAACTCGGGGGCGCCATTCAAGCCGTCGGCAAAGGCTTGTGTCTTGATGACAAATTCGGAATATTCGATGTCGTTGAGGGCTCCAGACCGGTTGGCCAACTGCACGCCAGCCTGAAAAGCGTCATACCGCTGTCCCGTCGCAGGCGCTTCCCACTGGCGATGCGCAGCATTCAGACCTTCAATGGCAAAGGGTTTGGTTCCCACTCGGCGCGTGGCCGGCATGGCGCTCAGGGCCGCTTCGCCGGAAACGGCATCGTCCAGCACGATGGGCGCAATGACGTCAATCAGTGCGTCAAGACTGGCTTTTTTGTCTGCCGGCGGCAGGCCCAGCGCCTCACGCGGGCCGGAACGCGAGAGCGCATCGGCATCGAGATGCGGTTCCAGAAGATCACGTGGCCGGATCGGATCCAGCGAGGGCTGATCATCGTCCGGACGCGCCTGGCGCGGCGTGTTGCGCCGTGCGTTCCAGGTGCCGTGCGCCACCACGCCCGCCAGCACCAGCCCACCCGCAATGGCCAACCCCAAGGTGAAATCGCTGATGGGCATGGCTCAGCCCAGTTGTGGGGTGAAGTTTTTCCGACGGGCCGCCCCTAGGAAAAATGCGCTCCCCCTGGGGGGCAGCGCCGTACACGAAGTGACAAGCGTGGGGGCCATATCAAGCGGCTTGCGCCAACGTTGCGGCTTGTTCCATGTCCACTGCCACGATGCGGCTCACGCCCTGCTCCTGCATGGTCACACCGATCAACTGGCCGGCCATCTCCATGGCGATTTTGTTGTGGCTGATGAAGAGGAATTGTGTCTCTTTGCTCATGCTGGTGACCAGTTTCGCATAACGCTCGGTGTTGGCGTCGTCCAGCGGCGCGTCCACCTCGTCCAGCAGGCAAAACGGCGCCGGATTGAGCTGGAAAATCGCAAACACCAGCGCAATGGCGGTCAGCGCCTTTTCGCCGCCCGAGAGCAAATGGATGGTCTGGTTTTTCTTGCCGGGTGGCTGCGCGATCACCTGCACGCCGGAGTCCAGAATCTCGGCCCCGGTCATCTCCAGCCGGGCATTGCCGCCGCCAAACAACTCGGGGAACATCTTGCCAAAATGCGCATTGACCGTGTTGAAGGTGCCGGACAGCAGCTCACGCGTTTCGCCGTCAATCTTCTTGATGGCGTCTTCCAGCGTGGTCATGGCCTCGGTCAAATCGGCCGTCTGCGCGTCCAGAAACTGCTTGCGTTCGCGCGCCGTGGTCAGCTCATCCAGCGCAGCCAGGTTCACGGCGCCCAGGGCGGCAATCTCCCGGTTCAGGCGGTCGATATCGCCCTGCATGCCCGCCAGCCGCACGTTGCCCTCTTCGATGGATTTCGCCAC
>JANNEZ010000126.1:0-5968 GCA_031379255.1 Rhodoferax sp.
TCCGCACCGGCAAATAACCCAAACTCGGCGCCAGCCACAGCTCGGCGGTCTGGTCGAATTCACGCCGCGCGCCGCGTGAGAGTTTGAGTGTGTCGATGTCGCCACCAGGCAAACTGAGCCTTTCTTCCCCATTGATGACGAAGACCCAGGTGTCGGGCGAGCGCGCGCCAATGGTGACGAATGTCAACTCCGTGCCCGGCGGGAATTTGCCCGGCGCGCCGCCCAGCATGGCGCTCACTTGCACAAACACACTGAGCTGGTCCTGCATGCCGGCCAACAGCGGCACTTGCGGCGTGTTGGCGCTGAAGACCACCATTTGTTTGTCGCGCTCAAAATGCGCCGCCACCTCGGAGGAGCGGAATTTGTCGCTGAACCGGGTGGGCAACAGCCCCTCGTTGCCGATGCGCCCGGTGCTGGTGAAGACTTTGCTGCCGATGAGCGGCGCGCGCCATTGCAGCCGGGCGTCGTAGGTATTGCCGTCCTGCAGCCACAACAATTCGCCGTTGAGGTTCCAGTTCAGGCTGTCCACCAGTGCCACAGTTTTGTACAGAAGCCGCACCGAGCCGGGAATCGTGTAGGCCACGGCAGCCACTGGCGGGGGCGCGGCAGGTGTGGAGGCGGGTGTGGCTGGCGTCATCGCAGACCGATTGGCCTGGGGCGCGCTGGCTACGGGCTGGGGCGCGGCTGCGGCAAGCGATTCCGGGGCTTTGGGCGTTTCGCTGTCGCCAGCCGGTGCCGAAGGTTCGGCTGTGGCCACTGCCGCGTCGGGCACTGAAACCACGGCGGCAGCGGGCGCGGCGTCCAGATTGGCCACCGGGCGTTTGCGCGGGCGCGGCGCTGCGCGGGGCGGTGTCGGGGCGGCCAGGCGCGCTGGGGCGGCGGTGTCGGGCGCCGCTTCGGCCACACTGACCGGCACCGCCCGGGTGGTGAAGGGGCGCGCCACCACCCCAACTTGCGCGTCAATCGCGTTGCCCGCCACCTGCAACACCAGCGCATGAGCCACGACCACGCCCAGCGCCAGGCCCAGGAGCACTTTGCGCGGCACGCCCGAACCTGCGTGGCGGGCGTTCACGGGCGAGTGGATCGGGGAGGCGGTCAAGGCATTCACTTAGACTTCAACGCACAATCGCGCCGATCAGCAGACCCTTTGACGCGAAATAGTCTCATTTCAGCGGGAATTTTCAATGAAACTGGCAACTTACAGTGACGGCTCACGCGACGGCCAACTCGTCGTCGTCTCGCGCGACCTCTCCACGGCCCATTATGCGACCGGCATCGCCGACCGCCTGCAGCAGGTGCTGGACGACTGGAACTTCCTCTCGCCGCAGCTGCAAGACCTGTACGACGCCCTGAACCGGGGCAGCGATGGCGCTGCGGGCGCCGGCAAGGCGCGCCACGCCTTCCCCTTCGATCCGAAGATGTGCCTGGCGCCGCTGCCGCGCGCCTGCCAGTGGGTCGACGGCTCGGCCTACCTCAACCACGTCGAGCTGGTGCGCCTGGCCCGCCACGCGCCGGTGCCGGCCAACTACTACACCGAGCCCCTGATGTACCAGGGCGGCAGCGATGATTTTCTCGGCCCCTGCCAGGACGCGCCTTTCGCCTGCGAGGCCTGGGGCATCGATTTCGAGGCCGAAGTGGTCTGCATTACCGGCGATGTGCCCATGCAATGCAGCCCCGAGCGCGCGCTGGACGGCATCCGCCTCGTCATGCTCGCCAACGACTGGAGCCTGCGCCATTTGGTACCCGATGAACTGGCGAAAAACTTCGGCTTTTTGCAAAGCAAACCGGCCACGGCGTTCAGCCCGGTCGCCGTCACGCTGGACGAATTCGCCCCGTCCGGCGCGCAAGAAGCCAATGCCTGGAGCCAGGGCCGCATGCACCTCACTGTGCAAAGCCAGTGGAACGGCCGCACCGTGGGCCTGTGTGACGCGGGCACCGACATGACCTTCCATTTCGGCCAGCTCATCGCCCACCTGTGCAAGACACGCAATGTGCGCGCGGGTTCCATCATTGGCAGCGGCACCGTGAGCAACAAGGGCGTGGAAGTGAACGGCAAAAAAGACTGGCCCAAAGGCTACAGCTGCATCGCCGAAAAACGCGCCATCGAGACGATTCTGGACGGTGAACCGAAGACGGACTTCATGAAGTTTGGCGACACCATCCGCATTGAAGTCAAAGGGCGTGATGGTTTGTCGGTTTTTGGGGCTATCAACCAGAAGGTGGTAAAACTAGTGTCATGAAGCAGTTTTGCCACAACGCAAGAAATTGACATGCCCAATAACCTGGTTCATTTGAAGCCGTGGCGCCATTGCGCAACAGGCGCACAAAGTGGCCCTATAAGCGTAATTTGTAGCTTTTTTTTCATTGATCAAGTTGGCTTCAAGCTGCATAAACCGGCCATTTTTGCGGCTCTGGCCGAAAGAGTCACAGAGTACCGAGCATGATCACGAATTTTCGGATTTCCAATTTCAAGCGCCTCGGCTCTGTTGACCTGGCGCTGGGAGATGCTGCCGTTTTCATTGGTCCCAACAACTCTGGCAAAACGACGGCATTGCAGGCACTGGCTCTTTGGGATGTCGGCTGGCGGCGCTGGGCGGAGAAGCGGGACAAAAGCACTGCGTCTGAGCGCCAAGGTGTCACCATCAACCGCCGCGATCTTTATGCCATCCCGGTTCCCTACGCCAAATTGCTGTGGAAAGACTTGGACACCCAGCACAGCGACAGAAGTACCGGGACAACGAAAAATGAAAAGGTCTTTATAAAGCTGGATGCTGAAGGCGTGCACGAAGGTAAGGTTTGGCGTTGTGCGCTGGAGTTTTACTATGCCAACGAAGAGTCTTTTTATTGCCGTTTGGCCGAGGGTGACAACGGAAAAGTTCCCGATGGTGCCCGCAAACATGCAGTTGTCTTTTTGCCGCCAATGTCAGGATTGGCTGAGCGTGAATATCGCAAAGAAAAAGGGGAACTCAGTGTCTTGATTGGCGAGGGGCAAACCGCCCAGGTGCTGCGCAACCTTTGTTGGCAGTTGTCGTCGAGCGACGATAAGCAGTCCTGGCAGACACTCGTCCGACACATCGACGCGCTGTTTCACGTTCGACTCAATGAGCCGGTGTACATCAAAGAACGAAGCGAACTTGTCTTAACCTACCGAGAACGCAACGGCGTCGAGCTTGATCTGTCTTCGTCAGGGCGAGGTTGTCAGCAGGTTGTTTTGCTTCTGTCGTTTTTGCTGGCGAATCCGGGTTCCGTTTTGCTCCTTGATGAACCCGATGCTCACCTTGAAATCCTGCGGCAGCGGGATGTTTACAACTTAATTACCGAAGTCGCGAAACGCAATGGCTCACAGATCATCGCCGCCAGCCACTCTGAAGTGGTGTTGCAGGAAGCCGCTGAACGGGATGTAGTTATCGCCTTCGTTGGCAAACCGCACCGGCTCGATACGCGCTCTCGAAGCCAGGTGAAAAAGGCCCTTGAGACCATTCGTATTGCCGACTACTACGTGGCAGAGCAAAAAGGTTGGATGCTTTACCTGGAAGGTTCAACCGACTTAGCAATTCTGCGGCGCCTGGCGCAGCGTCTGAACCACCCAGCACAAGCCGTATTGCAGGACTCGGTTCCAGCCTATTATTTGGGCACCAATTTGCCCCAACAAGCGCGGGATCACTTTCATGGCCTACGAGAAGCCAAACCCGATCTGGTGGGGTTCGCGCTTTTTGACCGGCTAGACCGCGAGCTTCAATCCGGGTCGCAGTTGACAGAACTCGCTTGGAGCCAACGCGAGATTGAAAACTACCTCGTTACGCCGGCCAGCCTTCAAGCCTTTGTCTTGCAAGGCTTGGAAGATGACTTGGTTGGCCAAGCAGAACGGGCGCACCGCTTGGAAGTACTGGCCCACTGCCAAAACGAGCTCGAAAACGCCTTGAAACTAACCTCCGAGAACGATCCTTGGGGTCCAGACATCAAGGTGACTGACGAATTTTTAGATCGCCTTTTCAAGCGGTTTTATGAGCAACTCGGAACACCTCAGCAGATTTTCAAGCGTGACTACCACGGGCTTGCTGACGCCATTGCCTTGGAGGAAATTGATCCTGAGATTTCCAATGTTTTGGATGCGATCCTGATCGTTGCAAACCAAGCCAAACCCGCAACCTGATCCATCTGGCGGGCGCAGCAAAGAAGCTGACTTTGCAATACATTCGTGGCTTGCACTCAAGGCTTGAAAACATTCGTTTATGTTTAATTTAAGACAAAAATATTAGTTTATTTATACCATTTATTTATTAAATGTAATAGCAATTCAATAAATAAAAACGAGACTTAATATTTAGTAATAATTCAAATGAAATTTTTATTTTTATTTATTTCAGGTTTTCTGCTCACCGCATGCGCCACATCCGGCAATGTCAGCCTGCAGCAGCAGATCAACTTCGCCCCCGCGCCTGCCGGCGACCCGGCCCCGCTGGTCAGCGGCCCCAAGGCCATAGCCGAGGCATTGGCGCGCGGCGGCTACGTGATCTACCTGCGCCACGGGCGCACGCGTTACGACCAGATCGAGATGGAGCGCAACAACCGCAACAACAACAGCTTTGACCTGGCCCAATGCGCTACCCAGCGCCAGCTTTCAGACGAAGGCCGAGACGAGTTGAAGGTGGCGGGCGGCCAGTTCCGCGCGGCGCGGATTCCGCTGGAAAAGATCTTCACCAGCCGCTACTGCCGCGCCATCGAATCAGCAGCATTTTTTGTGGATCGCGCAGAAGTGACTAACAGCCTCTCGGGCGAAGGCAACGTGGGCAAGGACCCGGCGCAGAAGGCGCGCACGCTGGCCTTCCTCTCGCAGCCCGTGTTGCCCGGCAAAAACATCTTCATGATGGCGCATGGCGGCATCTTCTGGGAGGCCACCGGCTTCTCCATCCAGGAGGGCCACACCGTGGTGCTCGACCCTGCCAATCTGAAGCTGATCGTCGCGCGCATTGGCCCCGCCGAATGGGGCGCTGTGGCGCAGGCACGCCTTGCCGGCAGGTAGGGGCCGCGGTGGCGGTGGCGGTCGTGGTTCAAGGGGCCTGTGCTATGGTTGCAGTTGACCCCTCAAACTGAACAACCAAATCACTCCAGGAGACCCCATGGCCTTGCGTTCCAGCCTGCTTGTCATCGCCACCGCCCTGCTCACCGCCTGCGGCTCCCTGCAAGCGCCGCCGCCGGTTTCCACCGAGGTCAAAAGCCTGCTGTGGCTGGGCAACAGCTTCTTCTATTACAACAACTCCATGCACGGGCACGTGGGGCAACTGCTCGCTGCGGCGGGCGTGCGCGGCACGCGCAACTCCTCGGCCACCATCAGCGGCTCGGGCATCAGCTGGCACGACCTGGAGGCCTATTTCAAGCCCGGCGCCGGCATGGCCAGCTACTCCTTCGTAGGCGACAACGAGGTGCGTTTCAATACCTTCACCAAGCCTTTTGACGGCGTGATGATGATGGACTGCAGCCAGTGCCCCATCCACCCGCAGCTCAAACCCATCCTTTACGAGTACGCAGCCAGGCACAGTGCGACCGCGCGCAGGAATGGCGCTGCGCCGATCCTGTTCATGTCCTGGGCCTACCAGGACAAGCCCGAGATGACCGCGCAGCTGGCGGCCGAGTATGTCAAGGCGGGCAAGGACAACAACGCGCTGGTGGTGCCAGCCGGTCTGGCCTTCGCCCAGTCCATCGCCAGGCGTCCTGACCTGAACCTGTACGTGCCCGACAAGCGCCATCCCAGTCTGATGGGAACCTACCTGGCCGCCTGCACCGTGGCGGCATCGGTGTACAAGACCAACCCAGTCGGGCTGAAGTACACCGCCGGGCTGCCTGCCGATGTGGCCGCGCATCTACAGGCTGTGGCCTGGGAGACGGTGCAGGCCTTCCACGCCAAGGAAGGGCGCGGCGGGCTCTGACCTGCGTCTTCGCACCATCGCGGTACCGCTGGCTGCGTGAG
>JANNEZ010000141.1:0-4428 GCA_031379255.1 Rhodoferax sp.
CCACGTTTTCAACCACCTTCCAGTTCCGGTTCACCAACGCGGGCGGCATTGCCCCGGCCGACGGCATCACCTTCATTCTGGCGGCGGGAACCAGCGGCTTGGGCCTCTCAGGCGGCGGCATTGGCATCCAGGGCGTCAACAACAGCGTCGCGATTGAGTTTGACAACTTCAACAACGGCGGCATTGACGCCAACAGCAGCAACCATGTCGGTCTGGACACCAATGGCAATGTGGCGAGCAACCCTTTGTCCATTGTCTACGGTGTCCCCACCTGCGATTTCGGCGTCCTCACGTCCTACACCCAACCCGGCTGCATGGCCAACGGCAATTTGTGGTCCGTCACCATTGCTTATAACGGCAGCACACTCACCGCCGCGCTGACTGACCCGGCCATGGGAACCAGCTTCCAGGCGCTCAATGTCGCCAATCTGGATATCGGCGCTATTCTGGGCACCAACAATGCCTTCGTTGGCTTCACCTCCGGCACCGGTGCCGGTTTTATGAACCACGACATCGTCAATTGGAGCTTCGCCAACGACTTGACGCTGGACCCGGGCAACCGCATCCCCGAACCCGGCTCCCTTGCTCTCCTGGGTGTGGCCCTGGGCGCGCTGGGCATGGTACGCCGCAGGCGTCTCACCGCTAGCCGGTGACCACGCCAACCCCAATTGAGTCAGCCAGGTTTTGACACGGCGGTTTCCTCCTCAAAAAAGGGGATGCGCCAAATGGCTCCCTGCCCTAACATATCCTTACATCTTCCGAGCCTGCCGTTCATCAACAACAAAAGGAGAAAGAGCATGACATTCCAGCTTCGAGCGTTCAAAAACACAGTGCCCAGGGCTGCGGGAATCGCCCTGGTGTGTCTGCAAGTCGGCATGGCGGCCGAGGCGTGGGCCACCCCGATCACACTGGGGAGCAACTCGCTGAACATGTTCCGCGACACACGCGGCGTCAACAGTGTGGGCATCCCGCAGGGGGATGCGTTCCAGTTTGGCGCCAATATCAATGGTGGCTCCTTGGGCACGACTTTGCAGGGCATTTATGGGCCAAGCGGGTTCGCCACGGGCACCACGCTCTGCTCGCCCCTGTCGGTCAACCTGAATTTTTGCGGGCACTCCACAGCTTATGACGCGAGCCGGACGGCATCGCCCTGGACATTTGTGTTTGGAAATGGCGCGGATTCACTCAGTGTGACCGGCCCGTCGCTGGCGCTCAACGCCAATGCGATCCTGAACCCTGTGCCCTTTCCGGCGAGTGTCACTATCAGCCAGGGCCCCACCGCAGCCCAGCCCACCATCAGTTGGGTGATCCCCAACGGCGTGGTGCCCGACGGTTTTCGCATCCAAATCTTTGACGTGAGCGCGCCGAACCTGCCCAACGGCACCAAAAACGTCATCCACAGCGTGGCTGTGACGCCTACCACCACCAGCTACACCATGCCCGTCACCCTGAGTGCTGGCGGCGTGCTCGACGCCGGTGGCAGCCACAATTACGCCATCAATTTCCAGGTGATCGAAACGCGAAACCACGTGGCCTTCACCAACAACAACGCCCAGATCCTGCGCCGCTCCAACTCCTTCTTCAACTTCACACCAACCACGGCGAGCGGCCCGCCGAACGTGCACCTGCCGCAGGTTGGCATCGACCCGAATCTGACCGACAACTACGGCCCGGTGTACCACTTCAATGTGGCAACAGTGGGAGCCAGCAGCGTCACTTTCATCGACCCGGTGGTCGCCACTGGTTATGACTACGCCATTGGCGTGGGCGACCCCAACTTCGCTTCGGTGCTGCTGCCCGACGTGGGCGACGGCATTTTTGACGTCATCGTGGGCAATACACACCACATCGTGCTGGCTGGGCAGCAATTTTTCTTTGCCCAGGGCGGAGTAGATTTTTTTAGCGTGCGCGGTATCGAAACCAGCGCAGGGCTGGACCCCAACAACGCCAATGCCTTCATCACCGGCCTGACCTTCACGGCGACCGGCGCGTTCACCGGCACCATGACGCCGGTTCTCACTGAAATTCCCGACCCCAACACGGTGCCCGAACCCGGCTCTTTGGCCCTCTTGGGTGTAGCCATGGGCGCGCTGGGCATGGCCCGCAGGCGCCAAGTCAAGGCCTGAGCGCGGTTCCCCGCTCTCTCCCGCGCTCTCCCGGCCCCCGGCGCAGTGGCTCAAATCGCTGCCGCCTCAACTATTAACATGGGTGTTAACAATTCTTCAAATTTTCGTATCTTTGCGAAAATTTGAAGCTTTTTTGGCATTTAGGTCACGTATTTATTGAATTTATTGCTATATAAATAATAGCAAAAGAATGTCAATCCGGTGCGATATTGCAATCGCGCCTCAAGAGCGCCATGGCGTCATGCAAAGCGTAGTCGTGGTCGCTGAGCAGGCGGCTGTGGGCCTCTGCCAGAAAGTCTTGCCACATCTGCAGGTAGCCGCTCTGGTATTGCGCGGGCGCGTTGCCCAGGATGTAGGGCGGCACCCGCTCTGGCGCCATGCCGGACTTGCGAATCTTGCGTACCAACGCCGCCGCCGCTTTGGCGCTGAGCAGGGTCTTGTGGGCGCTGCCGGAGGCGATGCACAGGAAAAGCGTGAGCAGCGAGCCGTCGTCGCTGTGGCCGCCGGTGGCTTTGTTCCAGGCGGCTGAAGCAGCGCGGTCAAAGTCATCGACCTGGCTCAGCGCGTCTTCAACCCAGAAGTAACGCCCCATGAAGGCAGGAGTTTGGTCAAAGAGTTTTCTGGCGGGCAAGGCGCTGTCCAGAATTTTGGGCAGGTCCGAGAGGATTGTTTTGCGCACGGCTTCCACCACCGTTTTGAATTCCGCGGGCAGATTTTTGGGCAAGGCAATACCGAGGTTTTGAGGCTTTGAATCCTTGCCTGTCTTCGCAATGTTGGCAGCAGCGGCTTTCTTTTTCAGCGCGGCCATGGTTCGTTGAAACGCCACCCAGTCAGGAAAACGCGTCTGCTGCGTGGCCAATGCCAAAAGGCCGGTTCGGATCACCGCTTCGGCATCGCGGCCAGAGTCTTCCAGTTCTTCGGCGTCCATGCCCAGTTGGTGGGCAAACCACATTGCCGCCTGGACAAGCTGCGCGATCTGGCTGCGTTTGGCCAGCTCCGCCTGGTAGTCCGCCAGGCTGCGCAGCGTCCATTTGGCCAGCTGCGGGATGTGGTCGTCCGTGAAGCCACCCTGCTCATGCATGCCGAAATGGCTGCTTTGCGGCATGGCGAGCAGGGCTTTGAGCATGTCGGATGCGCCCTTGGAGCGCGACAAAAAACTGTTGTCGCGCAGCGCCTGGGCCGCATGCCGCAAATCACCGTTGCTGTTGAGTTCCAGATTCAGGCTGACCAGATTGACGATGCGCTCGCGGGCGCGCTCCAGCTCGGGGCGCAGGAACTCGCTGCCGAAGTAACGCGCAATCTGCACCATGCCTTTGGGCGCTTCAAGCTCGATGGCGCCCAGCTTGGCCGGGTCGATGATGCCGTGTTGCAGGCCGTAGGCCAGGGCCTTTTCGAAAAACGGCCGGGCGTCAAACAACGCAACCGTTTGGTCTGCAGGCGCGAGGTTTTGCAAAACGGTCATGCCTTGAAATACCGGGCTAAATTGCCGACTCTTCGTCCGCCTCCAGCGCCGCTGGCGTGGCCTTGCCGCGATCGGTGTCGCTGGTGTCAACCTTGCCGTCGCTGCCGTCATCTTCTTCTGCCTGCGCCTCTTCGGCCTCACCCGCGTCGTGGGCGCGGGCCTTGGCGCGAAGCACCAGCAGCGTCTCCACAAACAAATCGGGGCAATCGTGGCGCAAGAGCCAGGCCAGTTGCATCCAGTCGTGGTCAGCCACTTCGTCTTCATCCACGCGGGGCTTCACATAGGCGTTGGCCAGCAAGGCGGCTTCTGAGAGGATTTCACCATCGTCTTCCAATGCATCAAAGGTGCCGCTGCGGGCAAAGGCCTCGATGCGTCCCCACTTTTCAGTGAAGTAGTCGGCCAGCGCTTCAGCCCCGCCCTCCAGTTTGTCGATGGCATTCAAAAACGCCACCGGGTCGGCGTCTTCCCGGAAGAGGATGGAATTGACCATGCCGCGCAGGTGCGTGTGGCTCAGGTCCTTGTACTGCTTCTCGATGACGACTGCACGGGCAAATTGCTCCGGCGAGACCAGCAGGTTGATCACCGATTCTTTCGAGTTGTCGTATTCGCGGATCACGGCCAGGATGTCTTTGGGCGGCAACTGTTCCAGCACCACCATCAAGGCCCTGTCGCCTTCGGTGTCGGCCAGTTCAACCAGCACGGCTTCGGCGGCCACGATGTCGCCAGCAGCAATAAGGCTTTGGGTTTTGGCGATCAGGGCAAGTGCGTTCATAAGTTAGTCCATTTCATCAGTCTTTGCGGTCAAAGCCTTGCTCGGCCAGCCAATCGTTGCCGGCGTCT
>JANNEZ010000169.1:0-5150 GCA_031379255.1 Rhodoferax sp.
CGACGGCAGCAACCTGGCGGTGCAGACGCAAATGGGCAAGAAGCCGAACGCTGACAATTTGCGCCGCTTCCTGGTCGGGCCGGTGGACTGCGAAATCACCGGCTGCTCCGAAACGCCGGATGGCAAGGCCCTGTTTGTGAACATCCAGCACCCCGGCGAAGCCATCACCAAGGCCAACGTCACGATCCCGGCGAACTACGTGAGCCACTGGCCAGGCAACGCGGGTTATGGCGCTGGCGGCGCGAACGCAAGACCCCGCTCGGCGACCATCGTCGTCACCAAGGATGATGGCGGCGTGATCGGCACCTGAGTGGGGTAGCGGCGGGGCGGTGACGCAACAGCGTCATTGCCCCGGCGGGCGCGCAGCCTGCAACGCGTCCCGGGTTTTGAGCGCTTCACGCCGGGCAGCCGCCGCAAAATCATCTGCAGATGAGGCATAGAGAATGGCGCGCGAGGAGTTCACGATGATCATTGCTTCGGTGCCGTTCGCGCCGCCGCGCCAGCCTGCTTTCACGGTTGCCACGGCGTCGCCGCCCTGCGCGCCCACACCGGGGATCAGCAGCGGCATCGTCGGCGCAATGGCACGCACGCGCTCGATTTCCGCCGGGTAAGTGGCCCCCACCACCAAACCCAACTGGCCGTTCAGGTTCCATGGCCCCTGCGCCAGCTTGGCCACGTGTTCATACAGCAAGGGCGCGCCTTCGATGGACGAGAGGCGCTGGTTCTGCAAATCCTCGCCGCCCGGGTTGCTGGTGCGGCACAGCAGGAACGCGCCCTTGCCGTTGAACTTGAGGTAAGGCGCCACCGAGTCAAAACCCATGAAGGGCGAGAGCGTCACCGCGTCCGCGCCGTAACGCTCAAAGGCCTCAATCGCGTATTGCTCGGCGGTGCTGCCGATGTCGCCGCGTTTAGCGTCCAGGATGATGGGCGCCTGCGGGGCCACGCGGCGAATATGCTCCATCAGGCGCTCCAGCTGGCCTTCGGCGCGGTGCGCGGCGAAGTAGGCGATCTGCGGCTTGAAGGCGATGACGAGGTCTGCCGTGGCGTCCACAATGGCTGCGCAGAAGTCGTAAATCTTGTTGGAGTCGCCTTTGAGCTTGCCCGGGAAACGGGTTGGTTCCGGGTCGAGGCCGACACACAGCATGGAATGGTTTTGGCGTTCTGCCGCGCCCAGCATCTCGATAAATGTCATGCGCCCATTGTAGGAAAACGCATTTCCAGACGCGACGCCGCCAGGCCGGCGCCAGCATTGACAATGGCAGCATGCACAAACTGTCGCAGCGGCAATGGGTGGTTCTGGTTTTTCTGACGCTGGTCTGGGGCATCAACTGGCCGATCATGAAAATTGGCGTGCAGGATTTCCCACCCTTGACTTGGCGCGCCCTCAGCGCCGGCCTGGGTCTGCCGGTGCTGGCCGGCGTGTTGTGGGCGCTCAAGGTGCCGTTTGCCATTCCGCGCAACCAGTGGCGCGAACTGGCCTGGCTGGCGCTGTTCAACATGATTTTGTGGAATGGCCTGATCATCCTGGCGGTGGCGGCGCTCTCCAGCGGGCGCGCGGCGATTTTGGGTTACACCATGCCGATTTTTTCGGCTCTGCTGGGCGCCTGGGTGTACGACAACCAGCTCTCGCGGCGCGCCTGGGGCGGCGTGGCGGCGGCGGCCACTGGCGTCGTGCTGCTCCTGTGGCATGAAATCACCGCGCTCTCGGGCAAACCGCTGGGCGTGGCGCTGGCACTCACGGCGGCGGCCTTCTGGGCGCTGGGCACCCACCGGATGCGGCGCACCACACTGACCGTGCCGACGCTGGCCATCTCCTTTTGGATGACGGCGCTGACCGCCCTCTCGATGGTGCTGCTGTCGCTGCTGTTTGACCGCGACGCCTGGAAAATGCCCTCACAGGCGACCTGGTTCTCCATTCTCTTCAACGTGTTTCTGGTCTACGGGTTCTCGCAATCGGCCTGGCTCTACCTGGCGCGCTCCCTGCCGCCGGTGGCCTCGACCTTGAGCGTGATGTTCATTCCAATACTGGGTGTGCTCAGTGGCGCCTGGTGGCTCGGCGAAGTGCTGCACTGGCAGGACTGGGCGGCCGTGGTCCTGATGGTGGTGGCGATTGCGTCTGTGCTCTTGCCTGCTCGGCCAGGGCGTGTGATGACGGAATGATTTTGGCGCATTGCGCCTTCAATGATGGGCGCTGCGCACCCGATGATGAACAGCCTTGCTGATCATTTTGTCATTGAAGGCGCGCAGCGCCAAAATCATTCCGTCATCGCCTCCATCTCCCCTTGGGCCAGGCACAGGTCTTCCCAGGCCTTGGCTTTTTCCGTGAGGCTGCGCAGCAAATACGCCGGGTGGTAGGTCACGACGACCGGTACCCGCAGGCCCCCGTGCGCATAGGTGTGGCGCTGCCCGCGCAGTTTGCCCAAGGGGGTTTTGTCTACCTGGGGCACAGTGGCGCGCAAGAGCGAGGTGGCGGCAAACTTGCCCATCGCCAGGATCATTTTGGGTTGCAACAGCGCAATCTGCCGGTGCAGGTACGGCTCGCACCGGGCCACTTCCTCGTGGGTCGGGTTGCGGTTGCCGGGCGGGCGGCATTTGATGACATTGGCGATGTAAACACGGTCGCGGCGCGTGAGTTGCATCGCCTTGAGCATGTTGTCCAGCAACTGGCCAGCCTGGCCCACAAATGGCTCGCCCACGCGGTCTTCGTTTTCACCTGGCGCTTCGCCGACGATGAGCCAATCGACCTGCGGCGCCGTCCCGTCACCTGCGGCGGCTTGACCGACGCCGAAAACGGTTTGGGTGCGACCCTCGCACAACGGGCAGGCGCGGCAGGAAACCACGGCCTGCTGCAGAGCGGGCCAGTTCAGGGTTGCCGCATCACCGATGATCTCGTTATTTATTATTTCTTCTAACTTTACTGAATTATTTTGAGGATTAAGTCTCGAATTTATTATGGTTTTTGCTATATTAATCGACCTAATTTCAATAATTTTTTCATCTGATTTATATTTATTTTCATTTTTCAACGAAATATGATCCACAAGTGGCTCCGACGCCTTCCCAGGCCACCACACCTGTACGCCCATCGCCTTGAGCATGGCGCGCTGGCGCTCATCCAGGTCAAGGCTCACAGCTTCAAACTCATCACAATCGCGTCTTCGCGCGGACTGTCGCCATTGGGGTAATAGGCTTTGCGCAGGCCAACCCGGCGAAAACCGTGTTCCAGGTAGATCTGAATGGCGCGTGCGTTGCTCACCCGCACCTCCAGCCACAACCAGCCGGCCGCCTGCCCGCGCGTCCAGGTCGACAGCGCCTCGAGCATCACGCGCGCCCAGCCCTGGCCCTGGTGTTCGGGGGCCACAGTGATGTTGAGCAGATGCACTTCGTCAACCCCTTGCATGGCGATGAAATAGCCCAGCAGCGCGTCGCCCGCCATCAGGCGCTGCGCCTGGTAACCGCTGCCCAGGGCGTCGGCGAAATTGACGCGCGTCCAAGGGAAGGCATAGGCCCGGTTTTCAACCGCCAGCACGGACTCGACCGAGGCCAGGTCAAACCGCTCGAAGCGCGCTTCAACAGGTTTCAGGACGGCGTTCATGGGGTTTCAATAAAGGCTCCAGGCGCCGCAGCTTGCGCCGTTGCGGATTTTTCCAGCAGGCGCTCCTGCGTGGTTTTCGCCACTTTATCGCGAATGTACAAGGGCAGCGCCTGATCGGCCGGCACCGCCAGCCCGGCTTGCAGCAGGTGCGGTGCCAGGCGCAGCATCGCCTGGGCGCACGGCAGGGCCTGGAGGCGCGGCCACGGGCCCGCCGGCAGGCGCGCGCCATACGGGGCAAACACATTGCCCGCCAGCAACGTGGTGGCGTCAGCGCCAGCCAAGGCAGCAGCGAGGTCTTCAGGTTTGTACAGGCGGCACGGGCCGCTTGACGCCCACACCGCGCCGTCAAAATCGAAGCTCTGGGCATACAGCTCGTCCATGCGCGCATCCAGCATCGCCAACACGCGAATAGCCTGTGTTTCGGCGCGCCCTTCGGCCGGCTTTGTGGCCTGTTCCCGCTCAAAACGGGCCTGCTCCGCAACGGCTAGCAGGCTGTCCACCGGCAACACGGGAATGCCGCTTGCGCCAGCCCCATACGCGAGCCCCTGCGCCACCGAGCAGGCGGTGCGCAAGCCGGTGAAGGAGCCCGGCCCGCGGCCAAAGGCGATCGCGTCGAGGTTTTTGAATTCAAGTCCAGCCTGACGCATCAATTGCAAGATGGCCGGTATCAAGGCGGAAGATGCCTGCGCGCCGCCCGGGCCATTGTGTTGCCACACGGCACCACCCACACCGCGCTGAACGGCGATGCTCAGGGTGTCGGTGCTGGTGTCAAAGGCCAGGAGGTTCATGGTCGGGATTATCGGGTTTGGCGCCAAATTGTCGGCACAATCGCAGCTTCCATTCCGTTCGGCGCGGTGCAGCGCCGCCGAAGCAACACAAGGTGGCTGGTTGAATCACATTTCCGCGGATCTGGCGTGCGACGTATTGGTCATCGGCTCCGGCGCGGCGGGCCTGGCCTGCGCCATCACGGCCAAAAGCCGGGGGCTGGATGTGGTGGTGGTCGAGAAAGAGCCGGTGTTTGGCGGCACCACGGCGCTGTCGGGCGGAGTATTGTGGGTGCCAGGCAATTCGGTGAGCAGCGCCTTTGGTCAGAAGGATTCACGCGAGGCCGCCGAGCGCTTCATGCAGCACGAGACCGGCGCGTTTTACGACGCCGCGGCGGTGAAAGCCTTTCTGGACCACGGCCCGGCCATGGTGGATTTTTTCCACCGCAAAACCGCCATGCAGTTCGTGCCCACGCTCTACCCGGACTACCACCCCGATTCGCCGGGTGGCGTGCAGGGCGGCGCGGGCAGCGGGCGTTCGATTCTGGCTGCGCCGTATGACATCCGTGGCTTGGGGAAAAACATGGCGCGGCTCAAGCCGCCGCTGAAAACCATCACCTTCATCGGCATGATGTTCAATTCATCCAACGCCGACCTGAAGCATTTCTTCGAATTCACCCAATCATTCACTTCGGCGGTGTACGTGGCCAAACGGCTGGTGAGCCACCTGATCGAAATGCTGCGCTTCGGTCGCCCGATCAACGTCACCAGCGGCAACGCACTGGCCGCAC
>JANNEZ010000173.1:0-1716 GCA_031379255.1 Rhodoferax sp.
GGCCGCAAGAGCGCATGCGGTTCATGGCACGTGAGCAGTATTGGTAGCGCCGATACAGGCAGCTCGCAATGACAAATCGAGAATCGATATGCCACGCTTTGATCCACCATGGGGCATCTTTAAATTTTGAATTCGAATCGCAAGCATGCTCTGGATCGCCCTTTACTTACCCGAATTGCCCCTGCAAATTGCCGCGCGCGGTTTGCAGCGGGATCGTGCGATCATCGTCAAGGACGGCCCGACCAATCGCCCCATCGTCGCTGCTGCGAACGACATCGCCCGGTCTCTCGGCATTCAACTCGGCGCACCCGTTGCCGCCGCGGAGGCATTAGCATCCAATCTCTTAGTCGTCGCGCGCAACAAAGGTAACGAAGCCCATGCGCTCGAGCGCTTAGCTGCTTGGGCGTTGCAGTTCACACCCACCGTCACGCTTGAACCGCAGCAGGGTATCTTGCTGGAAGTCGCACCCAGCTTGCGTCTCCAGGGTGGCCTGGATTCGTTGATGGGGAAGATAATCAACGGTTGTGAGCGCTTGGGTTACCGCGTGATGTATGGCGTTGCGCCGACGGCGCGGGCGGCTTGGTGGTTTGCGATTACTAGCGATTATCGAACCAACAACGATAATTTTCTGTCATTCCCGCGTAGGCGGGAATCCATGTTGACTTTGAACGGCCAAATGGATTCCCGCCTGCGCGGGAATGACAATATAAATAATGCGGTTGATAAAATTTTTTTAGGTCGCTTAGGAAAATTACAAATAACCTCCCTCAACTGCCCCCCGCAAACCGTCGATTTCCTGCACGCTCTCGGCATCAAAACCATCGCCGATTGTCTAGCTTTACCGCGAGCCGGTTTAATTCAGCGCTTTGGTACCGAACTAGCAAATGAGTTAGACCAAGCTCTGGGCCTCCAGCCCGACGTGCGCCTTTTGTTCAGCGCGCCACAACAATTCCATTCCCGCATCGAGTTGCCCGCCGAAGTGAGCGAAATCGACGCATTGTTATTTCCGCTGAAACGTTTATTGATCGAGATGGAAGGATTTTTGCGTGGCCTCGGCGCGGGCGTGCAAAGTGTGCGCGTGGAATTGGAGCAAGGCAGCACGCAACGGGAATCCTTCAGCGTCGGCTTGCTCGCCCCGGAGCGCGAACATCAGCGCTTGTTAATGTTGATTTCGGCGCGCCTCGCGAATCTGAAACTGGAGCGATCCGTGTGGGCCGTGAGTGTGCATGCGGAACAATTGCAATCGCTATCGAGCAAGCAACGCAGTTTTTTGGCCGATAGTACATCGCATCATGTCGCCAGTCGGCAATTGCTGGAGCGCTTGCAAGCGCGCTTGGGGAAAGACAAGGTGCAAACCCTGTCGCTCGGCAACGATCATCGCCCCGAATACGCGTGGTCTGTCGGCAATGTTTCACAGCGCCATGCAGTCAGTAATTATCCGCTACGGCCGCTGTGGTTGTTGTCGCAACCACGTCCCATCGATGATGGCGATATCGCTTTACTTGCCGGTCCCGAGCGTATCGAAGCCGGTTGGTGGGACGGCAAATCCGTGCAGCGCGATTACTACATCGCGCGCAATGGCAAAGGCTCGGTGTTGTGGATTTATCGGCAGCTTCATGGGTCTTTGCAGTGGTATATGCATGGGATTTTTGCTTAATTATTGAGCTACTGAATCATGATGCGCTGTGCCCTCATCCCCGCCCCTTCTCCCAGAGG
>JANNEZ010000188.1:0-8225 GCA_031379255.1 Rhodoferax sp.
AGCCGCAACGCGCGCGCCATCCCGCCTGCGCGCTGGCCGCTGGTGCAGGCCTATTTGCGCCTGTACCTCTCGCCCCAGCAGATCTGCGGGCGCCTCAAACTCGAGGGCGCGCAGAGCGTCAGCGCCCAGAGCATCTACACCTACGTCTACAGCGACAAGGCCAAAGGTGGCGACTTGGCCAGCTACCTGCGCTGCCAGAAGCAGCGGCGCAAGCGCTATGGAAGCGGCCAAGAGCGGCGCGGCCAGATCAAGGGCCGCGTGTGCATCGGGCAGCGCCCCGCCGTTGTCGATGCCAGGGCGCGCATTGGCGACTGGGAGGGCGACACCGTCATCGGCACGGGCCACTCTGGGGTGCTGGTGACGCTGGTGGAGCGCCACTCACGCTTTGCGCTGGCGCACCGTCTGCCCAGCAAAGAGGCCCAGCCCGTCAGCGAGGCGATCCGCCAGATGCTGCGGCCCCACAAAGAGCAGTGCCTGACGATCACCTTTGACAATGGGCATGAGTTTGCCGACCACGCTTTCTTGGGCCAATGCCTTGGCGCCGATGTGTACTTCGCCCACCCGTACCACTCCTGGGAGCGGGGCACCAACGAGAACACCAACGGGCTCTTGCGCCAGTACTTCCCCAAAAAGATGAGCTTCAAGAACCTCAGCCGCATTGATGTCGATGACGCCATCCATCTGCTGAACCACCGGCCTCGCAAATGCATTGGCTACCGTACCCCGCATGAGGTGTTTTATGGACTGGAAATCCAACCTCTAAACTAAGCTCTGTTGCACTTCGTACTTGAATCCAAGATGTTTTTGGCATCTAAGTCACGTGAAATCGCCATTTATTGCTATATAAATAATAGCAAATTTCCAGCGAACCCCTTTTCGATGGAATTGCCGGATGAGCCGTCTTCCCGCAGACCTGCGGCAGGCTTTCTTCGGAGTCAACCCGACTACGTGTTTTCCCTGATCACGTGCCGTTTCCCGGGAAATTTTGCATAGCGGAAAAATTACTCCGGGTTTGCATGAATGTCGTAAGTCATTGTTCAGTTTGTTGTCAGTTATCAGTCAGCAAATGGTTTGATAGTCGGCCATCAGCCATTCCTAAGCCTCAAAAACCGGATGTTGTTTGTTGTCGTCATACTTAAAAGCCTGATCGAGCTGTCGCTGATGTTCATCGTCGCGAGGTTCATCTTGGGGCTGCTGGCCGGCGCCAAACGCCAAACCAATATTTTTTGGCAGATGCTGGACATCGCGGCCAGGCCGGCGTTGTGGTTGACGCGCGTGGCCAGCCCCAAACTCATCCTGGACCAGCACATTCCGCTGGCCGCCGCCAGCTGGCTGCTGGTGGCCTGGGTGTTTGCCGTCAAGGTCAAAGTGGATTTGTGCATTCAGGCTACGGGCAACTTATGCCAATAAATCCTCCCTCTGGCCTGCCCGTGCCGACGGCAAAACCTGCGCCG
Organism: Rhodoferax sp.; assembly: GCA_031379255.1. Taxonomy (GTDB): domain Bacteria; phylum Pseudomonadota; class Gammaproteobacteria; order Burkholderiales; family Burkholderiaceae_C; genus JANYCG01. The sequence continues at coordinate 1,455 of JANNEZ010000188.1, forward strand.
CTGGGGCGCTGGCAATTGTTCGCGTTGCGCTGGCGCGCCAAGCTGATGATCACGCTGGGCATGCGGGAACGTTCCATGGACGTGTTCCGGCAAATCCTCGCCCGCCAGCCCGGCGATGTGCAGGCCATCAACAGCCTGGCCTACGACGCCTTGCAGTCGGGCCACCCGGCGCAGGCCCTGCCTTTGTTCGAGCGCATCGCCGAATTGGCCCCTGAGCTCTCCAATTCCCATTTCAACCTGGCGTTTGTCTGTGAGGAGCTGGGCCACCTGGAGCGCGCCGAAGCCGGCTTTCGCGCGGCCATCGCCATCGAAGAAAAGATGGACCGCGCCTGGTACGGCCTGGGCCTGGTGCTGGTGCGCCTGGGCCGCCACGCGGAGGCGCTGGTGGCGCTCAAGCGCAACACCAAGCTGCAACCCATGAGCCCGCACGCCTGGTACCAGATGGCGCGCATCCATATGGATTTGAAGCAACCCGACGAGGCCGTGCGGCTGATCCGCCACCTCAAGGGGTTTGAGCCCAAAGTCGCGGCTCAGCTGGAGCGCGAAACTGGCCTCAAGGCGGGGCAGCCGGTGTGAAGCCGGCAAAATTTTGGAGAGTTGGAAGCGAGTTGAGGCAAGTGAGTTGAGACAAGTGAGTAAGGACAAGCGAGTTAGGACAAGTGAGTTGGTCGGTCAATCAATCAATCAAAAAGGAGCAATGATGCAACTGACAGCACGGCACCAGGAATACTGGCGCAAAAATCTTCGAATAACGGGCATCCTGTTGGCGATATGGTTCGTCGTCACATTTGTGGCCGCTTATTACGCGCGGGAAATGACCTTCAACTTCTTCGGCTGGCCGTTCTCCTTCTGGGTGGCCGGGCAGGGGGCGTTGATCGTGTATTGCCTGATCATCTGGTACTACGCCCGGTACATGAACAAGCTGGACATTGAATACGATGTCCATGAAGGCGAAGGAGATTAATCATGTTCGGAAACGAAAAACAAACCCAAAGCGAATTTAAAAGCGGCCTGAACAAGGTCTACACCTGGTACACCGGGGGCTTTATCGCCTTCGTTCTCGTGATCGCGGTGCTGGAACAGATGGGCCTGTCCCGCAACTGGATCGGTTACCTGTTCCTGGCGTCTACCGTGTTGCTCTACGCCGGCATCGGCGTGATGAGCCGCACCAACGACGCGGCCGAATATTACGTGGCCGGGCGACGAGTGCCCGCCTTGTACAACGGCATGGCCACTGGCGCGGACTGGATGTCAGCCGCCTCCTTCATCGGCATGGCCGGCACGCTGTACCTTACCGGCTTCGGCGGCCTGGCCTTCATTCTGGGCTGGACCGGCGGTTATTGCCTGGTGGCGCTGTTCCTGGCGCCCTACTTGCGCAAATTCGGGCAGTTCACAATTCCCGACTTTCTGGGCGCCCGCTTTGAAGGCAACCTGCCTCGCATCATCGGTATTGTCGGCGCCATTCTGTGCTCCTTCACCTATGTCGTGGCGCAGGTGTACGGTGTGGGTTTGATCACCACGCGTCTGACGGGCCTGGCCTTTGAGGTTGGCATTTTCGCTGGGCTGGCTGGCATCCTTGTGTGCTCTTTCCTGGGGGGCATGCGCGCGGTGACCTGGACGCAAGTGGCCCAGTACATCATCCTGATCGTCGCCTATTTGCTGCCGGTGATCTGGCTGTCGATCAAGCACACCGGCATTCCGGTTCCCCAGGCCGTTTATGGCGCCACGCTTGAGAAAATCACGGCCAAAGAAGCGCAACTCCTGAAAGACCCCAAAGAACTTGAGGTTCGGGCCATCTTCAAGGCGCGGGCTGACGAAGCGGCTGAAAAACTCAAAGACGTTCCTGCTGCGCTGACTGCCGACAAGGCCGCCGCCCAGAAGAAGGTCGATGACCTGAAGGCCGCCAACGGCCCGGTGGCAGACATCAAAGCGGCTGAAATCGCGCTGGCTGCGGTGCCGAAGGATGCGACGGCTGCGCGAGCGGCCTACACAGCGGCCCGAACCTCGAACACGGCCCGCGCCGCGCCGCCGATCCGCCATGCCCAGCCCTTCCCGGGCGCCACTGAAGAAGCGCAGAACATTTCGCGCAAAAACTTCCTGGCGCTGGTGTTCTGCCTGATGATTGGCACGGCGGCTCTGCCGCACATCCTGATGCGTTATTACACAACGCCGTCTGTGAAAGAGGCGCGGGAGTCGGTGAGCTGGTCGCTGTTCTTCATCTTCCTGCTGTATTTCACGGCGCCGGCCCTGGCGGTGTTGGCGAAGTTCGAGGTCTACACCGTGCTGGTCAACACCCCGTTTGACAAGTTGCCGGAATGGATCGCGCGCTGGACGGCGGTGGATCGAACCCTGCTGTCTGTGGTTGACCTGAACAAAGACGGCATTCTGCAACTGGCGGAGCTGTCCATCGGCGGCGACATCATTGTGCTGGCCACGCCTGAAATCGGCGGCTTGCCCTATGTGGTTTCCGGCATGGTGGCTGCGGGCGGCCTGGCGGCTGCGCTCTCCACCGCTGACGGCTTGTTGCTGACGATTGCCAACGCCTTGTCACATGACCTGTATTACAAGATTCTTGACCCGAACGCCACCACGGCCCGCCGTGTGATGGTTTCCAAGATGTTGTTGCTGGTGGTGGCCTTGGCGGCGGCGTATGTGGCGGCGCAGAAACCGGCGGACATCCTGTTCCTGGTGTCAGCGGCGTTCTCGTTCGCGGCGGCGACCTTCTTCCCGGCGCTCACTTTGGGCATCTTCTGGAAGCGGGCCAATAAATGGGGCGCGTCACTGGGCATGCTGGCGGGTCTTGGAACCACCTTCTATTACATGTGCCAGACCCAGCCATGGCTGTATTCGTTGACGCACAACGGCTCGCTCACACCAGAGATCCTGAAGGCCAACATCTGGTGGGACATCCAGCCAATCTCGGCCGGCTTGTTCGGCGTGCCAGCGGCGTTCATCGTGACCATCGTCGTGTCTTTGTTGACCAAAGCGCCTGGCAGAGATATTCAGGAGCTGGTTGAACACGTGCGTTACCCAAGCCTGGACGGCCGGGTTTCCGCGGGAAGCGCGGCGCATTGAGCCGATAACCTGCGCTAAAGCAAAAACCCCGTCGCAATCGCGGCGGGGTTTTTTTTCGCCTCAGGCGCCCAGCGCTGCGGCGCCGAACTCTTCGGCTTTCTTGACCGATCGGGCCGTCGCCAGCAATACCCGGATTTCCTGCACTTTGGCTTCAAACTCAATCGGAGTCTTGCAGCGCTCCAGTTGAATACACAAGGGCTCACTGCCCGGACCCATCCAGCCTTCCAGAAATCGCGTTGCCGCGCGGATCGACATCTTCAAGTCCCTGGCGGGTGGCTGGACCTGGGCTGCCGCCGGTGCTGGGGCGTGGGCGGGCGTGGGCATCGCCGCAACGGCAGGCGCGGCCACGGATGCGGGTTGGGCCGAAAGTGGCGCAGTTCCCACCACGCTCACGAAACCCAACTGCTCCAAGTGGGACAGCAGTTCGAGCCCCTGGGCGGCATCGGCGTTCAGGGCTGCCAGTTGGGCCACTGTTTTCGTGCCATCGACCATGATCAACAAGGTGCGGGCGCGCGCAAGCAAGGTTCGATCCCGCTCTTTGATCGCAAGCATGCCGGCTTCGGTCTTGCGAAGTTGGCTTGCGGGATTCAACTCGGCCATATTGGATCTCCAGGAAAACTAGCCCATTGCCGCGCCCATGCGCAGCATATGGCGGTTAATTGTCATTCAGCACCTGCTTTGCTGCAAGTGATCGCCGGTTTGTGTCGCAGATTTGGCGTAAGTTTGTGTTGGCTTCCTGTCAGTCAGGGTTGGTTTCAAGTCAGAGCTGGGTCAGTGCTGGCTCGCACAATCCGTTCCGGCCCTCATATTGAGGATTGGATTTATTCAGGAGACAACCCCATGGCAACGTCTGACGCAAGCAGGCCAATGAGCGAGACGGAGAAGACAGTCATCTTCGCCTCCTCACTTGGCACGGTATTCGAGTGGTACGATTTTTACCTGTTCGGTGTGATGTCGGCCATCATCGCGGCCAACTTCTTCTCCGCGCTGGACGAAAGCACCCGCAATATTTTCGTGTTGCTGGCATTCGCCGCCGGTTTCGCCGTGCGCCCTTTCGGCGCTTTGGTGTTTGGCCGCCTGGGTGACATGATCGGCCGCAAATACACATTTTTGATCACCATCGTGATCATGGGATTGGCGACCTTCCTGGTGGCGTTTTTGCCGACCTACCAATCGGCCGGCATCATCGCGCCGATCATGCTGATCGCCTTGCGCATGTTCCAAGGACTCGCCTTGGGAGGCGAATACGGTGGCGCCGCAACCTATGTGGCTGAACACGCGCCGCACGGCAGACGCGGTTATTACACCTCATTTATCCAGACCACCGCCACGATCGGACTGATGCTGGCATTGATGGTGATTTTGGGAACCCGCACCTACTTTGGCGAAAAAGAATTCGCTGAATGGGCTTGGCGCGTGCCTTATGCCTTGTCCGGCATCTTGTTGGTCGTCTCCATCTGGATTCGCCTGAAGCTCAACGAATCTCCGGCTTTCGCCAAAATGAAATCAGAGGGAAAGACCTCCAAGGCGCCGCTGTCCGAGTCTTTTGGCCAATGGAAAAACCTGAAGATCGTGATCCTGGCGTTGATCGGCTTGACCGCCGGCCAGGCCGTGGTCTGGTATTCCGGCCAGTTTTACGCCCTGTTCTTCCTGCAGACATTCCTGAAGGTAGACGGCCCGACGGCCAACGTGTTGATCGCCGTGTCCCTCATCATCGGCACACCGTTCTTCATCTTCTTTGGTTCCCTGTCAGACAAGATTGGCCGCAAGCCGATCATCATGGCCGGTTGCCTGCTGGCCATCGTCACGTATTTCCCGCTTTTCAATGCGTTGACGACCTACGCCAACCCGAAGTTGCAGGCCGCCATCCAGAAAGCCCCCGTCACGGTGGAGTCTGATGCTGCCAACTGCAACCTGATCCTGAACCTGACCGGCACCGCCAAGTTCACAACCGCCTGTGACCTGGCCCGGGTTTACCTGTCCAACTCTGGCGTGAACTACGACCTCGTGACCAAAGCAGGCGCAGTGGCAACGGTTAAAGTGGGCGACAAAGCGATTGCGGGTTACGACGCCACGGCCGCAACTGCCAAAGCCGAGAAGCCGCGTTTTGAGAAAGAAGTGCGCACCGCCTTGAACGACGCGGGTTATCCTGCCAAGGCCGATCCGATTGCTTTCGGTTCAAGCAACTGGTTCATGCTGGTGGCGATCCTGACAATCCTGGTGATCTATGTCACCATGGTCTACGGCCCCATCGCTGCCATGCTGGTCGAGATGTTCCCGACGCGCATCCGCTACACCTCAATGAGCTTGCCTTATCATATCGGCAACGGCTGGTTCGGCGGTTTCATGCCGGCCATCGCGTTCTCAATCGTCGCGGCGCAGGGCAACATCTACAGCGGCTTGTGGTACCCGATCATCATCGCCTCCATGACCTTCGTCATCGGAATGTTGTTCGTCAAGGAAACCAAAGACGTTGACATTTACGCCAACGACTGACATCCTGGCGCATTGACCCCCGAGGCCCTCCAATGCGAGGGCCTTTTTTTTGAACTGGAGCCTGTATGTGGAAACTTGTGATTGGATTTGTGGCGTTTGCGGCGCTGGCTGTCTGGATGCTGAGTAAAGGCGGCGACATTGACATGGGCGGCGAAAAACACGAAATCAGCGTCCCGCACTCGCCTGCGACTGCCGCTTCCGCTCCGGCCGCGCCCGCGAAACCCGCGTCGACGCCTCAACTCTGAAGCTGAAGCTGAAGCTGAAGCTGGATCTGGGCCGGTGATGGGAGTGCCTAGAATGTCTGGCCCCCACAGGAAAGACACCAGCCCATGCCCCAGGGAATCATCCGCATCCGCGGAGCGCGCCAGCACAACCTCAAAAATCTCGACCTTGACATCCGCACCGGTGAGTTGACGGTGGTTACCGGCCCGAGCGGTTCGGGCAAATCCAGCCTGGTGTTTGACACCCTGTACGCCGAAGGGCAGCGGCGTTATGTCGAGACCTTCTCGGCGTATGCGCGCCAGTTCATGGACCGCATGGACAAACCGGCGGTGGACAAAATCGAGGGAGTTCCTCCTGCCATCGCGATTGACCAGACCAATCCGGTGCGTTCGTCGCGCTCCACCGTGGGCACCATGACGGAGCTGAACGACCACCTCAAGCTCCTGTTTGCGCGCGCCGCAGTCCTGTTTGACCGCGACACGGCACAGATGGTGCGGCATGACTCGCCCGAGAGCATTTACGCAGAGTTGATGTCGAAAGCGCAAAACAGGCCGGCGCTTCGGCTGGCCTTGACCTTTCCGGTTGAATTGCCCGCCAGCGCAACGCCGCAAGAAATTGAACAATGGCTGTCGGTGAGCGGCTTTACACGGGTGCAAGCCGAGCGCGAGGTGGCCAGTGCGACAGGCCCGAGGAGGATTCTGGACGTCGTGGCCGACCGTTTCCGTCTGGCCGCAACGGAGCGTGCGCGGGTGGTGGAGGCGATTGAGGTCGCGCTGAAACACGGCGCCGGGCGGATGGCCGTTTATGTTTTGGGTGACGGCAGCGCCACTGGCGCCGAAATATGGAAGTACTCCACCGGCCTGCATTGCGCCGACAGCGACATCCGTTATGCCGACCCGATCCCGTCCATGTTCTCCTTCAATTCGGCGGTTGGCGCCTGCGAAACCTGCCGGGGATTCGGACGGGTGATTGGTGTTG
>JANNEZ010000197.1:0-2669 GCA_031379255.1 Rhodoferax sp.
CCTTGAACCAGACCTCAAACATCATGAAAAAAACGGCATTGATGACGACCGCGGCGATCACGCTCTTGACCCAGGAAAATTTCCCGAGGATGACCATGAACAGCGCGATGTAGATGGCCGACGCCACATACAGGCCGATGAACTGGATGGCGCCCACGTACACCAGCGCCGGCAGCAGCACTTGAAGCACCCGGCCGAGTTGCTCGCGGTCTACAAAGGCTTCTGTGTTTTTGCCCTTGCCGAACACCGCCTGGTAAAAAATGCCGCAGGCCGACACACACAGGATCAGGCCGATGTAAAACGGGAAATAACCGGCGCCGGGGCCGTCGCTGGTCCAGCCGGAACCCAGGTTGCGGCTGCCGAAGATCACCACCAGCCCCAACACCAGCACGCAAGCGGCAACCACCGCCTCTACAACCTGGGTCGAGACTACGCCGTGGCCGCCAGGGCTCTCGTTGCCGGATGACATGCTGGACTCCCTATTTCGCCATGAAGCCGGCTTCTTTCATCAGCTCCCGGTGCATGTTTTCAGTCTTGCCCAGCCAGTCGCCAAAGGCGTCGCCGGACATGCTGGTCTGGTTGAAGGCGCCCTTCTCCATGTAGTCCTTCCACTCGGCGGTGTCGCGCACTTTCTTGAGCATGTCGACATAGAAGGCCAACTGGTCCTTGCTCACGCCGGGCGCGGTGAAGATGCCACGCAGCATGGTGTAACTTGCCGGCACACCGGCTTCTTTGCAGGTGGGGATGTCGGCCCAGGCAAGTTTGTCGGTCACTTTCGTTTTGTAGGTCAGGCGTTTTTCGTCAAACACACACAAGGCGCGCAACTGGCCGGCGCGCCACTGCGCCACCGCTTCAATCGGGTTGTTGACGGTGGAGTCAATGTGTTTGCCCACCAGCTGCACCGCCACTTCGCCGCCTCCGCGGAAAGGCACGTAGATGAATTTGGTGCCCGTGGCCTTTTCCATGCCGACGGTGAGGATCTGGTCTTCCTGCTTGGAGCCCGTGCCGCCCATTTTCAATTTATTTGGCCCAGCGGCCTTGACGGCATCGAGGTATTCCTTGGCCGACTTGTGCGGCGTCTCGGCGTTGACCCACAGGATGAACTGGTCCAGCGCCATCATCGAGACCGGCGTCATGTCGCGCCAATTGAACGGCACACCCGTGGCCATGGGGGTGGTGAACAGGTTGGAGAGCGTGACGATCAGCTTGTGCGGATCGGCCTTGGCTTCCTTGACCGACAAAAACCCTTCAGCACCCGCGCCGCCCGATTTGTTGACGACGATCAGCGGCTCTTTCATCAACTTGTATTTGATGACGATGCCCTGGATCAGGCGCGCCATCTGGTCGGCGCCGCCGCCGGTGCCGGCGGGCACCACAAACTCGACCGGTTTGGTCGGTTCCCAGGCCGCCAGGGCGGGCGTTGCAACCGCCAGCGCCGCTGCCGCAGCAAACGCCAAGGTGCTGAGTTTCAACGCGCCGGCCAGGCCGGAACGGCTGGAAATTTTGGTTTTGAACATGCTTGCTCCAACGAGTCCACTTGAACGCGATACCCGGATGGCCCGGGCACCTTGGCGTTGATTTTGAGGCTGCCGTATGGTCTTGTCTCTTGGGTGAAAAGCTCTTGACGGGGGTCAAGTTTGCTGAATTTGAATTTGAAGCAAGGGTTTGTCCCAGGACCGTCAATCGCCTGCGTGAATTTCCCCGTCGATGTAGTACCAGCGACCGTCTTCCCGCACGAAGCGGCTGGTCTCGTGAAGGCGCTGGGGACGCGCGCCCTGGCGACAGCGCGCGACGAATTCAACCACGCCAGCATTGGCCGTCGCGTCACTGGCCAGCACCTCCAGGCCCAACCATTTCACAGGCGGCAACTCAAGCTCGCCGGGCGCCGTCGACGGGTGCCAGGTGGCCTGCAAATAATTGATCAGCCCCAGCACATAGGCGCTGTAGCGCGATCGCATGAGCGCCTCGGGTGTGGGCGCAGGCGGGGCGCCCGCCTGCAGGTCGTGACCGTGGTGGTGATGGTATCGGCCGCAACACGCCGCATACACCGCGCCACTGTCACACGGACAGGCTGCGCTGGCAGCGTGAAACCGGGCCTTGCGCCGCATCAGTTCACCGACGCCGGCAAGACGGCACCCTGCGAAGCTGTCATGCGGCGGCGCGGCCAAACTGCAACACGCCGTCGTCCACCTTGCCGAAACGCAGCAGCAGGATGTCTTTGGGGTAGTTTTGGTACAGGCGCCACGGCGCTTTGGAGCCTTGCTTGGGGAAGAGGTGCATGGAGCAGGCGAAATAGCTGGACGAAAAATCCACCCAGGGCTGCTCGGCCACGCTGGCATCGGTGTTGCGGGGAACCGCGTAGGCGATGCCTTTTTTCCGCATGTGGTTGAGCAGCCGGCATACGAACTCGCAGGTCAAGTCGCACTTCAGCGTCCACGAGGCGTTGGTGTAGCCAAAACTGGAGGCCAGGTTGGGAATGCCGCTGTACATCAGGCCCTTGTAGTTCATGGTTTTGGCCATGTCCTGCGGCTCGCCGTCTACCGTGAGCGCCAGGCCGCCGAGCACCTGCAGGTTCAGGCCGGTGGCGGTGACGATCAAGTCGGCGTCGAGCTGTCGGCCGGACTTGAGCAAGACGCCGGTTGCGTTGAAACGCTCGATGTGGTCGGTGA
>JANNEZ010000260.1:0-3860 GCA_031379255.1 Rhodoferax sp.
GAAATGCCCAGTCGCCCGGTTCGGTGGCGTCGAATTCGATCGCGCGCATCTGCCCCACCGCGATGTCAGTGGTGACTTCGGGCCAGCGCGCCGAAGGCGGTGTAAAGCCGCCGTCGGTGCCGGTGACGACAAATTCGTGACCGTGCATGTGGATCGGGTGATTGGTCATGGTGAGATTGCCGATGCGGATGCGCACCTTGTCGCCTAGGCGCACGTTGAGCGAATCGATGCCGGGAAAGGCGCGGCTGTTCCAGGTCCAGAGGTTCTGGTCCAGCATGGTGTTGGGCTTGGGTGTGGTGCTGCCAGGGTCGATGTCGTAGGCGTTCAACAAGAAGCAGAAGTCGCGCTGGACATCGTCGATGAGCGGGTGTTTCTGTTTGGGGTGGGTTACCCAGAAACCCATCATGCCCATGGCCATCTGCGTCATCTCGTCGGCGTGCGGGTGGTACATGAAGGTGCCGGGGCGGCGCGCCACAAATTCGTAGACAAAGGTTTTACCCACCGGAATCTGTTTTTGGTTCAAACCGCCGACGCCGTCCATGCCATTGGGCAGGCGCTGGCCATGCCAGTGGATGGTGGTGTGCTCCGGCAGCTTGTTGGTGACGAACAGGCGCACGCGGTCGCCTTCCACCACCTCGATGGTCGGGCCAGGGCTTTGGCCGTTGTAACCCCACAGCGTGGCTTTCATGCCGGGGGCGATTTCGCGCACCACCGGCTCGGCCACCAAGTGGAATTCCTTGACGTTGTTGTGCATGCGCCAGGGCAGCGTCCAGCCGTTCAACGTGACAACCGGGTTGTAGGGCCGGCCGGTGGGCGGGATGAGCGGCGGGGCTGTGTCAGGCTTGTCCATCGTCACAGGCTCGGGCAGGGCGGCCAGGGCGGCGCGGCTCACGCTGGTGGCTGCCACAGCGGTGGCAATGCCCGTGAGGGTGGCGGCGCTGGCGCCGTTGAAGAAGTTGCGTCGGTTCATTGTGGGTTTGTCCAGGATGGTTCAGTGGCTGGCGGCAGCTTCGCCGCCCGTGCCGCCTGCGCTGGTTTTCATGCTGCCCAAGTTGCCTGCGGAGCTGCCGGTCAAGGTGGTCTGCAAATCGGTCTCGGCCAGCCAGAAGTCACGCTGCGCGTCGATGGCGCTGTTGATGCTCATCACGTGGGCGCGGGTGTCGGCCAGCACATTCCACACGCTGGCCAGCATGCCGTTGTAGCGCAGCACCAGTTCGTCGTTGATGAACTTGCGCAACGGAACGACCTCGTCGCGGTAATGGCGTGCCAGGTCGTAGGCTGTGCGGTAACCGTGGTACGCCTCGCGGGCTTCTGAGCGCGCCTTTACGGCTGTGTCGCGCACGCGGGCGGCGGATTGCAAATACAGGGCTTTCGCGCGGGCGTTGCGCGCGCCGCCCCAGTCAAAAACCGGCAAGGGCAATTCAAGCTCCCAGCCATGGCGCGTTTCCCGGGATTGCGCGCCATTGTCAAAAATAGTGTTGTGGCTGTAGCCCAGGGTCAGGCCATTCATGAAACCCATCACCTGCTTGAAGCCCAACTGGTCCGCCACGTAGCCGGATTCGGCCATGGCCGAGCGCACATCCAGGCGCTCGCGCAGCGCGCGGGTTTCAACGTCGGCCATTTCGGTGACGGCCTGGGGCAAATCCGGCAGGCGCTCGGCCAGCGTGAAGTTGATCTGCGCCCCCCACAGACCCATCAAGCGGATGAGCTTTTCCCGCTCGCTGAAGTTGGCTTGCTCGGCCCGGGCCAGTTGCGCCGTGGCGTCGGCCAGAAACACCTGCTCGCGGGCCTGCTCCAGGCGGCTCCAGTTGCCAACCCGCGCCATGCGCCGGGCCAGCTCGGCCCCGGCCTCTGCGGCGTCTTTCACGTCGCGCATGTAGAGGGCGGTTTGCTGCGCTGCCACGGCGCTGATCCAGGCTTTGCGGGTGTTGGCCGCAAGATTGACCACGTCCTGCGCGGCCTGCAGTTTGGCCAGCTCGTGTTGCTGGCCTTGCCATTTCGCCTTCCAGGGCAAAGTCAACAAGCCGATCACGTCAAACCGCAGCACGCGTTCAATTTCCAGCTTTTCGCCTTCATAAAACCGCCCGATGGAGAAATGCGGGTTGGGCAGGCGGCCCATCTGCACGCGGTCTGCGTCGCTGACGCCCAAGGTCGCCAGCGATGACTGTAGACCTGGGTTGTTGAGCGCCGCGATGCGCACGGCAGACTCGGCGGTGATGGGGCTTTTGAGCAGCTCTGCCACCAGGGCGTCGCTGGCCTTCGGGTCCGTGGCCAGCGTCACTCTGGCGCCAGCCGTTTTGCCCTGTGTCAACTGCTGCACATCGGCCAGGCCGCCATCGGGCGACAGAGTGGCGCAGCCGGTGACCGCGACCAGCGCCACTAAGCAGGCAGCACGCCTTGAAAACGTAGGGATCCGAGTTTGGATGCGAGTTTGGATGTTATAGGTCATGGCCATCCTCAGTGTTTGTGCATGCCTGTGCCCGCGCCCGTGGCTGTGCTCGCAGGCGTGGCCGGGGTGCCACCGGGCGTGCCGGGTATGACAGGTTTTGACGGCGTTTTGGCGGGGGGTGTGATTTGCGGGTTGGTCGGCGGGTTGGCTTCTTCCCACTTCAAAATGTCCACGTGGCCGCGCCGGAACTGGCCGACTTCGGCGTTGGCCTTTTTCCAGTCGGTGGTCTGCATTTCCACACCTTGGGGCGTGTCAGCAAACACCGATTGGTAGACCACGGGCGGCACCGGCGTGGCGGGGTCGGTGACAGCGCTTTGCGCGAGTGCTGTGTGCGGCAGCAGAATCACAAGCGGCGACAAAGCCGCCAACAAGGCTGCAAAAAAAGCGCCGCGCAATGACGCACAAACGGGGGCACAAACCGGGGCGCAAACGCGCCAGAGAGCTGGTTTCAAAACAATCTCCTGAACCCTTCACAAGGCGCCGCGAGGGCGCTTGCGAAAACCATGAACCTGCGTTCAAAACCGGGCAAAGGAATCAGAAATGCCGGATTTTGGACGAACTAAGGCTACGGGGATCAGGTGATGGGTGGTTTTACGCGGCTTGCCAGCTGGGCGCTGTCAAAGCGGGTGCCGCCGGGCGGTTTGGGCGAGGCTGCAGTGGCTGGCGCAAACTCAGTTTGGGGTACGCCCGTGAGCGCGACCGAGTGACAGGTCTGGCAGGCCACGCAGGTGCTGCAATGGCTGTTGACGCCGGTGTCTTTCGCGTCGGGCGACGCGAGCATGGCCGCATGGTCGGGACAATCGGTCTTGACTTGCGCCAGCCGATCAATGCCGCGCTCCACAGGGCGATCTGCGCCATGAACCACCTGGTGGGTCGCAAGGCTGCTTTGGAGCGGCATCTCGACCGACATAAGCGCCGCAGCCCAGCCGCGCAACGGCAGCAGGGCGATCATGAGAATGAGAAACAGGCGGCGCATGGTGTTCGGAGAAGTCTACACCTATAAAGTTCCCGGCGCCGCGCAGGCGCGTTGGGTGCGCCTGGCGCCGGCTCTCGCCGGCGCCCCAGGAGATGTCAGCCGATGGCTTGAAGCGCCGGTTTAGCGACGGCGGGCCTTGCGGCGCCCGTCGGGCTGCTGGCGCCAAACTGAATCTCGCCCGAAAGTTGCCCGCCTTCCTCGATCACAACTTTGCCGTAACGGATTTTTCCCGTGACCCTGCCAGTGGAGTAGATCACCAGCTTTTGCCGCACCGTGAGGTTGCCGTCAAAGGAGCCATGGATTTCGGCGATGTCGATCTCGGCCGAACCGTTGAAGGCGCCTTGCTCCGCGATCTGCATGAGGCGCGAGTCCATCGTGGCTTCCACGGTGCCCTCGACCACCAGCGTGTCGCAATCGGTGATCTCGACGCCCTTG
>JANNEZ010000271.1:0-7896 GCA_031379255.1 Rhodoferax sp.
TGCCTCAAAAGGCGCCCTGAAACCTGGGGTGGCTGAAAATATTTTTCAACCACTGCATCCAAATCCGGCTCTGGTGTGTAGTGCCTGTAGCAGCGAAAGAAAAGCTGCCAAGCCGCTTGACTTGTCCTTGCCTGTCAGCACCTGAACCCACTTTTGGAGAATGTCCATGTCGATCAAACCCCTTTCCCTTTTGTCCATCGTTGCCGCCGCTGCCTTGCTCAGCGCCTGCGGTTCCATGGCCCCGGCGCAACCGATGTTCTCGCAAGACGGCCTGCCCGACGCCGTCAAGGTGCCAGCCGGCAACAAGGTCGCGCTGGAATCCGTGGGTGTGGGCGAGATCACCTACGAGTGCCGCGACAAGGCCAACACACCGGGCGCCACCGAGTGGGTGTTTGTCGGCCCCAGCGCCGCCTTGAACGACCGCAGCGGCAAGCAGATTGGCAAATATTACGGCCCGCCCGCCACCTGGGAGGCGATGGACGGCTCCAAAGTCACCGCGACACAACTCGCCGTGGCACCCGCCGGCGCAGGCAACATACCGCTGCAACTGGTCAAGGCCAACCCGGCCCTGGGCGCGGGCGCCATGACGGGCGTGACCCACATTCAACGTGTCGCCATCAAGGGCGGCGTGGCCCCTGCCACGGTCTGCAGCCCGGCCAACAAGGGCGCGCGTGAAATCGTGAAGTACCAGGCGGACTACATCTTCTGGAAAGCGGCTTGAATTGGGGCGGGTTCAAGGCCTGTGCGGCCACTAGAATCGCACGAACCGAGCCGATTGAACCCTTTGTGACAAGCACCGCGCCCGACACTGCTGCATTCAACTATGAGCGCGCCCTGATGGACTGCGCAGGCGGCGACCGTGCTGCCCTGCAAGGCATTTACCAGCAGGAAAGCCGCCACCTGCTGGGTGTGGCCCTGCGCATCGTGCGCCAGCGCCAGCAGGCTGAGGATGTGGTGCACGATGCCTTCATGAACATCTGGGCCAAAGCCGCCAGTTTTGACGCGAAGCTCGGCTCTGGCCGTGGCTGGATTTACAGCGTGGTGCGCAACCTGGCGCTGAACGCCGTGCGCGACGGCGCGCGCGAAGTTTCGGTTGACGAAGAAACCGCCGAAGCCCTGGACGCGCAGCAGTCGATGGCTGCGCACGCGCAAGTTGCCGACGCGTTTGACCTGAACCTGAGCCTGGGCAAACTCAACGATTGCCTGGCGCGGCTGGAGCCAGCGCGGCGCAACTGCATTTTGTACGCCTATGTGGACGGCTGCTCGCATGGCGAAATCGCCGAACGCACCCAAACGCCTCTGGGCACCGTGAAGGCCTGGATCAAGCGTGGCATGGGCAGCTTGCGGGAGTGCATGGCATGAGCGCGCCAGTCAAATATGACGATGCCGACGCCAACGACCTGGCCGTTGAATACGTGTTGGGCACTGTGTCGGCCGCGCGGCGCCGTGAGGTGGAGCAGCGCCTGCTGACCGACGCTGCCTTGCAGGCCGCCGTGCAAAGCTGGCAAGAGCGGCTTTTGCCGTTGGCCGCGCTGGCCGAGCCAGTTGAGCCGTCTGTCCATCTGTGGCGGCGTATCGAAATCAGCCTTGATCAGGCAGCGGCAGCGGCAGCGTCAGTGGCCGCCGTTGAATCCTCCGCCAGAGCGCCGCTGCCCGCAACGCTTCCCGAGCCGCACACCTGGTGGCGCAACCTGAACCTGTGGCGGGGCCTCGCTGGCGCCGGTTTTGCCGCAGCCGCCGTGATGGCCTCGGTGCTGGTCACCCGCCTGGAGGGCATCACAACGCAGCCGCAATACCTGGTGGTGCTGGTGGCGCCGCAAGACAAATCACCGGGCTGGGTGATCCAGGCCAGCAGCCCCAGGCAGCTGAGTCTCACGCCGCTGGGGCAGTTCCAGGTGCCGGCTGAAAAATCGCTGCAATTCTGGACCAAGGGCGACAACTGGAGCGGCCCGGTGTCGCTGGGCCTGGTCAAGCCGGGGCAGACCCTGCAGATCCCGCTGGACAAACTGCCACCGCTGCAGCCCAACCAGCTGTTTGAACTGACACTCGAGCCGGTCAACGGTTCGCCGCTGGACCGGCCAACCGGCCCGATTCAGTTCATTGGGCGCGCAGTCAAGGTGCTTTGACGGGCCCTGCGCGAAATTGCAGCCGGTCAACCCGGCTTGATCTGCGCCTTCTCCACCACCAGTTTCCAGCGCGCCTGCTCACGCGCAATGAATCCGCCGTATTCAGCGGGCGGCCCACCGCCTGCAACGGCGCTTTCGGATTCGAAGCGCGCAACCACCTCCGGCGATTTGAGCGCTTTGGCACATTCCTGCTGCAGCTTGTTGATGATCTCCTGCGGCGTGCCCGCCCGCGCGGTGATGCCGTACCACTGGACAGTTTCAAAATCCTTGTAGCCGCTCTCGGCCACAGTCGGAACGTCTGGCAGGGCGGAAATGCGCTGGGTGGTGCCAACTGCCAGGCAACGCAGGGCGCCACTCTTGATGTGCGGCAGCAGGGCCGGTGTGCCCGCCGAGAAAAACTGGATCCGCCCGGCCAACACGTCGTTCAGCGCCGGGCCGGTGCCCCGGTACGGAATGTGGGTGATGAACATGCCGGTGGCCAGCTTCAGCGCCTCGATCGCCAGATGCCCCGCGCTGGCGTTGCCGGCCGACGCGTAGTTGATCTGCCCCGGGCGCGCCTTGACGTAGGCCACAAAAGATTTGAAGTCTTTCACCGGCACGTCTTTGTGCACCACAAACAAACTCGGCACGCGAGAGAGCAGGGTAACAGGGACAAAATCCTTATTGACGTCGTAACCGCTGTCGGGGTAGATGAGCGGGTTGACCGCCATCAATCCGATATGGCTCATCACAATGGTGTAACCATCGGCCGGCGCGCGCGCGGCTTCCTGCATGGCCGGCACGCCGCCACCGCCGCCTTTGTTGTCGATCACAAAGGCCACGCCCATCTGTTTGGTCAATTCGGTGGCGACGGACCGGGCCACGATGCTCGAGGTGCCGCCCGGCGCGAAGGGAACGATCCAGCGGATCGGTTTGTTGGGCCAGGCGTCCTGAGCCACGCCTGGCAAAGTGTGGACGCCCAGAGCGGCGGCGCCCGCCCATTTCAGGTAGTTGCGTCGGCGAATCGATGTGTCGTGGAAATTTGCCATGTGAGTGCTCGTGTTTGGGAATGGAGTGAATTTAGAAGAATGGAAGCCCTGCGTCCAGAGGATTTGCCCGTAGACGGCGCGGCAAAGTCAGTCCCTGAAGCCCGGGTCCATACGCGTCAACAGGCGCAGCAAACCCGGCCACTCCATCAACCCATACGGGCGCCGGGTTTGCGGCTGGTAGTTCAGGTAGGTCTCCTGCAGCACGGCGTCGGCCACCGGTTGGAGGGGGGTGTTGCAGGCCATCGCCTGCAACTGGGCGCGGCAGGAGAGTTCCAGCCGGTGCATCCAGTTGAAGGCTTCACCCACGGTGCGGCCCGCCGTCAACAATCCGTGGTTGCGCAGGATCATCGCTTCGCCGTCCCCCAGGTCGCGCACCAGCACTTCCTGCTCCTGGGTGTCCAGCACGACGCCCATGTAGTCGTGGTAACGGATTTTCAGAAAACGCATCGAGGTCTGATTAAGCGGCAACAGGCCGCAAGCCAGGGACGACACCGCCAGGCCCGCTGCCGTGTGGGTGTGGATCACGCAGCCCACCTCGGGGCGGGCAATGTGCACGGCGCTGTGCAGAATGAAGCCCGGCTTGTTCAGGCCATACGCCAGATCGCCAAAATCGGGCTTGTACAGCACCTTGCCGTGGTGGTCGAGCTTGATCAGGCAGGAGGCGGTCATTTCCTCGTACATCATGCCGTAGGGATTGGTCAAAAACGCGTTTTCCTCGCCTGGCACGCGCAGGGTGATGTGGTTGGCCATCATGTCTGACATGCCGTAGTGGGCGACCAGGCGGTAACAGGCGGCAAGATCGACGCGGGCCTGCCACTCCGGCTCGGACACCTGGTTGTGCAGCGACGGCAGCTGCAAACGGGAGAGTTGTGGCATGTTGAATTTCCTTTCCCGCAATTTTGCCTGAGCTAACATCATCCGATTCACCAAGGAACGCGCCATGACGTCGAAGCATTCAGGCCGCAAACCGCGTGCCCGGCAACGTGCCGTTTATGGCAGCCGGGGTGAAGAGTTCGGGCGCCGCCGCCGATTGATGGCGCGCCTTGCTGGCTGAATCCTTCGAACTGACTGCATGAAAATCAAAAAAATTGCCGGGGCCCTGGGCGCCGAGATCTCCGGCGTTGATTTGTCCAGGAATGTGCCGGCCGCGCTGGCGGCGGAGATCCGGCAGGTGTTTCTGCGACACCAGGTGATATTTTTGCGCGGGCAAAACCTTTCCCCGGCGCAGTTCCTGGGTTTTGCTCAGGCCATGGGGCAACCCATCGAGTACCCGTTTGTCAAGGGTATCGACGGTTTTCCCCACATTATTGAAGTAAAGAAACTGGCGCACGAAACAGTGAATTTCGGTGGCATCTGGCACTCAGACACCACTTACCTGGAAGTGCCGCCCATGGGCTCGATGTTGTTGGCGCGCGAGGTGCCGCCCTATGGCGGTGACACCCTGTTCGCCAACCAGTATCTGGCCTACGAGTCACTTTCCGCAACGATGCGGGGCTTGTTGTCGGGGCTCAAGGGCGTGAGCAGTTCCGCCAAAGCCGACGTTTCCAAAACGCGCGAAGACCGCATCAAGGAAGATGGCGGCGCCAAGGCGCCGCAAAACTTCCAGGCCTCGCACCCGATCGTGCGCACCCACCCCGAGACCGGGCGCAAGGCCCTGTATGTCAACGTGGCGCACACGGCCGGCATTGAGGGCATGACCGACGCCGAAAGCGCGCCGCTGCTGGATTTTCTGTTCACGCACCAGGTCAAGCCTGAATTCACCTGCCGCTTTGTCTGGGAGCCCGGTTGCATCGCGTTTTGGGACAACCGCTGCGCCCAGCACAACCCCGTCAATGACTACCATGGCTTTCGGCGCGTGATGCACCGCATCACTCTGCAAGGCGAGAAACCGATTTGATGGACACCACCAACCGACCACCTCTCAACCTGCGCGGCCACCGCTTCAAACCGCTGAACTGGGACACCATGACGTCCGGGCAGGCCGCCATGGCGCACAGTGTTCTGGCCGGCAAACGCTGCGCCTTGCAGGGTCCCTGCAACGTGCTGAGGCACAGCCCGAAGCTGGGCAACCTGGCGCAGCAGTTTGGTGCGCACACCCGATTCAATTCCTCACTTCCGCTGGCCCTGAACGGGCTGGCGGGAATGTTGACCAGTACCCGCTGCCCGAAGGCCCCGTGGCGGAGCTCAAACCGCTGGACCCAAATCCACCCGGAGCCTAGGCAAGCTGCACCTGGATGCGTCGCGGCTTGGCGTGTTCTGCTTTTGGAATGCGCAGCGTGAGTACACCCTGGCGGAATTCAGCGCCGACGTTCTCGGTGTTCAATTCCGGCCCCAGTGTGAATGCGCGCCGATACCGTGGCAGCTGCACTTCCGCATGGGTCACTTCGATGCCCTGGGGGGCCAGCGCGCCGACTTCGCCTTCAATTGTCAAAGTGCCGGCTTCCACGCGGACGCTGAGTTTGTCCTTGGGAACGCCGGGCAGGTCCGCATAAAGGGTAATGCCGTCGGCATCTTCGATGACGTCCACGGGCGGCAGCAGGGCGGCGTCTTCGCGCGCCGTTTGAGCCTCCTGGTTGGCCAGATTTGCAGGGTTCATGGTAGTTCTCCTTGGATCAGATCTGCACTTGCACGCGGCGGGGCTGAAATGACTCCCGGCGCTTGATGCTCACATGCAACACGCCGTCGCCGTATTTGGCTGAGACCTGGTTGGGGTCCAGATCACTTGAGAGGCTTACTGCCCGATTGAAGTCGCCATAAAAACGTTCGTTGACATGCAGTGCCGCCTGCTCCTTTTGCGCAGCCAAAGCGGGCTGCCGCTCGCCGGTCAGGGTGAGCACACCGGTTTCAACATTCACCGCTATGCTGGATGGGTCAAGGCCCGGGGCAAACGCGTAGATCTCGACTGACTCGGGTGTGCGGCCGACATTGAGCGCCGGGTAGCCCCCGCGTCCTACGCCCCGAATGCTGGGAATCTGGCCGAAGAGCCTTTGTACTTCGTTTTGTACACGGTTCAAATCGGCAAAAACATCTCCTGGTGAGGTGTGTCTGTACATCGCATGGCTCCTTTCGCATGGAACTGAATGCCGCCAGCCTATCCGGCGGCGTTCAACTGCGAATTAAGGGCAGTGGTTCAGGATTTCAAGGCCTCCAAAAAGCGAAAATTTCAGCGCTGGAGTTCGTAGCCTGTTGCCCCATGAGAGTGGCGTTCTTACTCGGCCTTCAGCCCCGCGACCTGAATCACCTTGCGGTTTTGCTCCATGTCGCGCGCGGCCATGGCGCGGTAGTCCTCCGCCGTGCTGGCGATGGGGATGGCGCCATTGGCCTCAAACGCCTCGCGCAGGCTGGCTTGCTGCATGGCCACGCCCCAGGCTTTGCGCAATTTTTCGCCCACGCTCGCCGGCAGGCCCTTGGGCGCCATCAGGCCGATCCAGCTGCCATATTCGAAGCCGGCAATGCTGTCGGCGATGGCCGGCACGTTGCCCAAGGGGCGCGTGCCCTTGGCCAGGCTGTGCCCGAGCGCCCGCAGGCGCCCGCCCTTGACCAGGGCCATGGCGGCGGGCGCGGGTGTGAGCGTCCAGTGGGTTTCGCCCGAGACCACGGAGGCGACCGACTGGCTGCCGCCTTTGTAGGGGACGTGCAGGGATTCAAAGCCAGCGGCGACCGTGAGCGCGACGCCCGCCAGGTGGCTGGCCGAGCCGGGACCGGCCGAGGCCATATTGGTTTTGCCGGGATTGGCTTTGGAGAAAGCGATCAGGTCGGCGATGGACTCAATCTTGAGCGCCGGGTTGCACACCAGCACGCTGGGCAGAAGGGCCACCAGCGAGACGAAGTCGAAGTCCTTGAGCGGGTCGTAGGTGATGGCCTTTTGCAAGAGCGGCGCCACCGTCATGGCGCTGCTGGAGGCGACGATCAGCGTGTAGCCGTCTGGCGCAGCCGTCTTGCCGGCATCGACGCCCAGCGCGCCAGCGGCGCCGGCTTTGTTGTCGACAAAATTGGCCATGCCGGCAACAGCCGCCAACTGGCCGCCAACGATGCGTCCGATGGTGTCGACCGAGCTGCCCGGCGCGTTGGGGACGATCAGCTTGATCGGGCGGGCGGGGAAGTCTGCCGCCTGGGCCTGCGCCGTGCGGGACGCCAACCAGGGCAGACAGGCCGCCAGCGACAGCGACTGGAGCAACACGCGGCGGTGGTGAAGCGGGAGGTGAACGGGTTTCATGGTGTTATTCCTAAAAATCGTTTGGCGTTGTCTTGCGCGAGCAATGCGATTGTTGCACTGTCAAAGCCGGCTTTTTCGATCTGCGCCACCGGTGTGGATTCGCAAAAATTGAACGGGTAGTCGGTGCCGATCATCAATTGCGTGGCGCCGAATCGAGCCACCAGGTGTTGCAGGGTGGGTGTGTCAAACACCAGGGTGTCGTAAAACAGCTGGCGCGCCTGCTTGGCGGGCGCGGTTGCAATTGAACTCTTGAGCGCCGGAAAAACGCCCCAGCCCTGTTGCAGGCGCGGCAGCAGCATTGCCAGCGTGCCGCCGCCATGGCTGAAGGCGATGCGCAGGCCGGGCCGGCGGGTGATGAGGTTGCTGGTCAGCACCGAAGCCGCCGCCAGGCCCACGTCGGTGGGGTAACCCAGCACCTGCTCCAGAGGCGCAGGGCCAACCAGACGCTCCATGCCGGTGGGGCGCAGCGCGTGCACGAAGACGGCCGCGTTGAGCGCCTCGCAGGCTTCAAAAAACGGGTCGAACA
>JANNEZ010000066.1:0-3902 GCA_031379255.1 Rhodoferax sp.
CGAGCGCCGAGCTGCGTGCAGGCTGCGATGCATGCAGGCAGGAGCGGATGAGCAGTGGGACGAAGGCGCGGAGGCTGCGACCCTGCTGCCCACGAGCGCGTTGGCCGCCAACGGCTTTGCCGCCCTCAAAGCGCTGGACAAAGACGCCAACGGCGTGGCCGACGGCATCTTCAACGCCTCTGACATCGCCTACGCAGAGCTCAAACTCTGGCGCGACCTGAACCAAGACGGCATCTCCCAGTCCAACGAGCTGCTGGGTCTAGCGGAATCTGGCGTGTCTGCTATCAATTTGGTACAAACAGCGGCTCAAACCGCGCAGGGCAAAAGCAGCTTCACCCAGACTATCACCAGCACAGACGCCAACGGCGAGCCGGTGACGAGCAGCCGTGAGCAGACGGTGCAGAACGTCAATTTCACGCAGAACACGTTTTACCGGGCGTTGTCAGACAACCCGGTGGTGGCCGAGGCCGCAGCGGCCCTGCCGCAAATTAAGGGGGCAGGGTTGGTGCGGGATTTGTGGGAGGCGATGAGTTTGGGGTTGAAGGCACAGGGTGAAAAGACGGGCAATTGCCAGAGAAAGCGGGCGAAGGTGCGACAGCGAAGCCGCTGCAAATTCAGCGTAAGAAAAACACCGATAGTACCCAAATTGGGGTTTATTGGGTCAGAAAAACACTTTCCCGAAAAAGTTCAAGCGCTTTAGGCGATCAGGTCTCGTATTTATTAAATTGTTAGCTATTAATAAAATAGCATTTATCGCCCAAACCGACCTTAGAAACTTCTACCCATGAAGCTCAAACATCTTTCCGCCCAGCCTTGGTTGTGGGCCAAAAAGCACTGGCTGATCAGCGCCCTGGCGTTGCTGGTTGGCTCTTGCGCATTCATGATGCGCGACCGCACGGTGACTTGGGAGGAAGAGGTGCCGCTGAATACGGGGGAGACGATTTGGGTCACGCGTGAACTGACTTACTCTATTCAAGGCTCACATGGAAATCCACTTGACTTGGGTTTTCGAGCGAAATCTGAACAAACGTTTAAATTTGATTATGGCGGTAGAAGATACACCTACAAAGGTGAGGCGATGATCATCCTGATAGCTATCTCTCCCAAAACGAAAATCCCAGTGTTGGTGGCTGATCCAAGGGGAAAAGACTGGCAATATCGAAATCGTTATTCATGCACGACGCCGTTCTACGTTCAGTTCAACCCAAATGAAAATTCAACTGAATGGATATGGCCCAAACAAATTGAACCCTGGCTATATGGCATACCTACCAACATCATGTTGAACATTCCTGATATCGATAAGGTCAAAGACAAATATCGAGCCATTGGCAGAAAACAGATCGACAATACTTTTTTAGCTTCTTATAAAAATTATCGCGCGATAGATGCACAACATATTGATGAAAACTGCTTTGTTTTTAAATAAGGAATTGTTATGGATTTAAGAACCGAATTGGCTCAATTGGCCTTATATGTGTATACCCCCGAATTTCCAGATAATCGACCTCGCCTGCCGGAGAATTGGGCTGCCGTAGAGCCACCCTACAAAGATGACGCAAATGGATTTTCTTATGGCATATTTCAGAATTCCAGTGGAAAAGTTGTTGTTGCCTATACTGGAACTAACGACTCGATTGATTGGATTGCAAACGTAGGTGGTGGGCTCGGTGCGCCCAACAGTCAAACGAATGCGGCAGCATTGGTTGCGGCCCGTGTGATTGACCGATTTGGTGAATCGAATGTCAGTTTTACTGGGCACAGTTTAGGGGGTGGATTAGCATCGGTGATGGCTGTTTGGTTCAATCGCCCTGCGCTAAATTTTGATGAGGCGCCATTTCAAAATACTGCTTTGAGTTTGGCGTCGATTATTCAAGCACAAGCACATATTGCATTAAACAGCTATTCGAATCAGGCTTTTACTTCTTATAACCCGTTGACGCAATTCGCAATTCGTGAATCGAAAGTTGAAAGTCATTTTTTGGAAGGTGAATTTTTAGACAAACTAAGGTATGGACTCACAGCAATTTACAAAGAAGCAGGGCAAGAAAAAATCCAGATCAATACAAATGGATTGGGTGCATTGGGTGCAATTACATTGCATTCGCAAGCTTTGTTAACTGCATCTCTGTTGAGTATCAATTTCAGATTATCAACATACTCTTCGAATCAAATAGTTGCAAGAATTTTCGACAAAGAGCTATATGGGAAAGGCACGGAAAGAAACTTCCTCCTGGACCTCATCCGAAGCGAGCAAAAAACCCCTGGCGACAGCAAACTAACCCACATCGCCATTGATTTCAATTACCTCGGCACCAACCTCACAGGCCTGAACAAAGCCGCCCAAGACGGCATCATCGCCCAAGGCATCGAGTGGTACTACTGGAACCAAGCCTTTGCAGATGCCGGCAAAAAGCAGTTCTTCAAACTCGATGCACCCGATGGATTGATGCAGTACACCACAGCCAAAGGCGAAACAACGGGCTCTCAAGCAGCCGCCTTTTCAGGCGCAGAAAGCCGCAGCAACACCTACGTCACCAAGTGGCTCACCGACTTCTTCGAGAAAGAGCAACGCCTCAACGACACCCGCACCGCGCAAACAATAAACCCTGACGACTACGCCCAGTGGAACATCGCCACGCGCCTGGTGCTAGATGGCAGAGTGGTTGACAACACCCAGCGCCAAATCTTCATTGGCGGCCAGGGCATCGACAAATTCACCGGCAGCAGCAAAGACGACGCCCTGTGGGGCGCCAATGCCGCCGACGAACTCTACGGCATGGACGGTGACGACAAACTGTTTGGTGGTGAGGGAGACGACAAACTTGAAGGCGGAGACGGTCGCGACCGCCTTGAGGGCGGGAAGGGCAAAGACACACTCAAGGGCGGCGCAGGCGACGACCTCTACCTGGTGGGCAAAGGCGCAGACCGGATAACAGACGACGCCCAAGGCGAAGGCATGCTCTTGACAGACGAAGGCCTCACCTTCACCGGCGGCAAAGAAGAAGGCTCCAACAGCTGGAAGTCCGAAGACGGCAAAGTCATGTACGTCAGAGCTGGCGCCAACCTGGTGATCGTCAAAGACAACGATGCCGCCAACAGAACAACCATCGAAGCCTTTGACTTCGAGATGGCCAAGACCGGCGCCTACCTGGGCATCCATCTGGCGGAAAAATCAGACGACCCGCCGCCACCGCCCTCCCCACCGGGCGGCCCTGGCGGCGGGCCCGACATTGATGGCGGCATCACCTGGTTCCGCCGGGGTGACCCCCTGGTGCTGGATCTGGACGGCGACGGCGTTGAAATCAACCTCTCCACCAACGCCGTCTTGTTCGACGACAACGCCGATGCCAGAAAAACCGGCACCCAATGGGCCAAAGCCGACGACGGCATGTTGGTGCGGGACCTCAACGGCAATGGAACTATCGACAGCGGTCGAGAACTCTTTGGCGACCAGACCTTGCTGCCCAACGGCAGTCTGGCCAACAACGGGTTTCAGGCCCTCTCTGCCCTGGACAAAGATGCCGATGGTTTGGCCGACGGCATTTTCAATTCATCCGATGTCGCCTATGCCGACCTCAAGCTCTGGCGCGACCTGAACCAGGACGGCAAGAGCCAAGCCAACGAGCTGCAATCACTGGCGCAGGCGGGGGTGAGCAGCATCAGTCTGCCCGCCAGCGGTGTGCATGCCAGCACCTTTCTCAAAACAACAACCAGCACTGACGCCATTGGCGGCACCAGCACCACGCAGACCACGCAAGCAGTGCGTAACGTCTTTCTGACTGGCAACACCTACTACCGGGAGTACACCGACAACCCGGCGGTCACCAGCGCAGCCGCGGCGCTGCCACAAATGCACGGCTCCGGGCAGGTGCGGGATTTGCGCGAGGCGATGAGTTTGG
>JANNEZ010000373.1:0-10198 GCA_031379255.1 Rhodoferax sp.
TTTCCTGAACCTGGGATGTACCGCCAGAGCTGAAACTTCGGCAATTTTCCCTTTTTGCGCCCGGACTTTGCTGAGGTCAAAAATGGCCTGCAGCGGGAAACCGAAAACGCTTTCCCGGATCAGCGACAACGTGCCCACCACCTCATCGTCAAATTTGGCGCACAGCGTTGTCGTGGTTGGCAGCGCGTGGTAAATTGTGACGCGCATGCCCGAAGGGTCCGGCTTCATGAAACCGCTTTCCACATAGGCATCGTGCAGCAGCCTGAAACAGGCTTCCAGTTCTTCCCGGGTCTCCGCGATCTTGAGCACAAGGCGCGGATCCGGGTTGGGATCGCAGTCTGCAAAGGAACGAAAAATCGCGAAACGGGCGGACCGCGGAAAAAACGAAAAAGCCTTGCGCAAACTTAGGTGAAAAGTTTTTCTTGCGGTTGACGAAAATGATTTTTTCACGGCGTGGCGTAAACGGATCTATCGTCCGTATTTGTCCTCAAAACGGACGATGTCGTCCTCTCCCAAATAGGCCCCTGACTGAACTTCAATCATTTCCAGGGGAACATGACCGGGATTTTCGAGCCGATGAGTGGTTCCCAGAGGGATGAAGGTGGATTGATTCTCCGCCACCAAATAGGTCTCTTCGCCGCGTGTGACCCGCGCGGTTCCACTGACTACGATCCAGTGCTCAGCTCTGTGGTGGTGCATTTGCAAAGACAAAATCCCTTTTGGTTTGACAACAATGCGCTTGACCTGGAACCGCTCGCCAGCGTCCACACCATCGTACCAGCCCCAAGGCCGAAACACCTTGCGGTGAATTTGGGCTTCCGGCCGGTTTTGTTTTTTCAGTTGATCCACGATATGTTTGACGTCTTGGGTTTTGTTCTTGTGCGCGACCAGCACGGCGTCGGCCGTTTCAACGACGATCAAATCGCTCACGCCGACACAGGCGACCAGGCGGCCTCCAGAAAACGCCAGGGTGTTGGCGCACCCGTGGAGGATTGCGTCACCCTGCGCCACATTGCCGCTTGCATCTTTGGGCAGAACCTGCCAAAGCGCGTCCCAGGAGCCCACATCTGACCAGCCGGCCGAAAGCGGAATCACGACGCCGCTGGGAAGGCCGCCGGCGGGGGCCGCTGCTCCAGCCAGCTTCTCCATGACTGCGTAGTCAATCGAGTCGCTGGGGCAATTCGAAAAATGCGCGTGGTGCACCCTGATGAACTCGTTGTCGCTGCTTCCCTCTTTTAAAGCGATCTCGCAAGCTGCCAAAATGTCCGGGCGGCAAATGCCAATGGACCGCTTCCAGGTCGAAGCCAGAAGCATGAATATCCCGCCATTCCAATAGAAGGAGCCGTCGTCAAGATACGCCTGAGCCGTCTTCAGGCCCGGCTTTTCGACAAAGCGGGTGATCGCCCGGGCTGATGTCGAGGCGTGGACCGGGTCGACCGGCGCCCCTGCCTGAATATAGCCATAGCCGGTTTCCGGCGCGTCCGGCGTGATTCCAAAAGTGACAACCGCTCCTGCCGCCGCTTGCTCGGCGCCAACCCTGACCGCTTCGCGAAAGGCCGTCAAATCGGTGATCACATGGTCTGAAGGCATAACCAGAAGTACCGGGTCGTCACCCGTTACCGCTGCTGCAAGGGCTGCAATGGTCAGTGCCGGGGCGGTGTTGCGACCCACAGGCTCCAGCAGAACACTGCCAGGCTGGCCCATCAACCGAAGCTGCTCGGCCACAACGAACCGGTACTCCTCGCTGCAGACCACCATGGGCGCGGCCACCTGCGCCTGCTCAAGATTCTGGACCCGCCGCACCGTCGCCTGAAGGAGCGATTCGTCGCCGATCAAAGCCAGCAGTTGTTTGGGGTATTTTTCGCGGGACAGTGGCCACAGCCGCGTGCCTGAGCCGCCCGAGAGGATGACTGGTTGAATCAACATAGGTACAGAAAGCAGGGAATGGGAAAAATGGTCAGGCGCGGGCGTCGCCCCAGCGCAGCTGCGCAGAATCGTCGCCGCGGTACAAGGTTTCGCCGTAGCGGTCCACACAGTATTGGGGCGAAACAATCATTTCACTGAAATGCATGTCAGCGGCGATACGCGTGTATTCGAACAAAATGCTGCGAGTGACTTTCGCGCCGGAGCGAACCACACAACCATGGCCAATCCAGGCCGGGCCGGTGATGGTTGCGCCGGGTTCGATGCGGGTGCCGGACCCCACGTACACAGGGCCGGTGATTTTCACCTGATCCCAGGGGATCGATGTATTCAGGCCGACCCAGATGCCAGGCTTGACCTCTCGCCCGGGCATCGGCATGTCTGCGATTTCGCCACGCAACACCCGTTGCAGCACCGACCAGTAGTCGCTCACCCGGCCAATATCGATCCAGTTGAACGGTCGGCTCTGCGCAAAAAAGGGCAATTTCCCGGCGACCAGTTGGGGAAACAGCTGGGAGCCGATGTCGTACACCTGATTCTGCGGAATCTTGTTGATGATTTCAGGCTCAAAAATGTAGATGCCGGTGCTGGCCAAGGTTGATTTGGCTTCTTTCGGACTCGGCTTTTCCTGAAACGACAGGATGCGGCCCTCGGCATCGGCCACCACGATGCCGTAACTGCTGACGTCCTGGCGCGGTACATCCAGCGTGACGACACTGGCCAGCGCTCCTTTGGCCTTGTGTTCCTGAATCGCCGCCGTGATGTCCAGGTCCACAATGGCGTCGCCGCAAATCACCAGGGTTGTCTCGTCAAAAAAACCGCTGAAGTCCTGGATCCGGCGCATGCCTCCGGCCGAGCCCAGAGGCTTCGGAACGATGTCGCCGTGGTCGCGCACACCCTCGTAAGAATAACCAATCTGCACACCCCAGCGGTGGCCATCGCCAAAATACTGCTCGATCTTGTGGTGGTGAAAGGCGACGTTGACCATGATCTCGGTCACGCCGTGCCGCGCCAGGTGCTCGATCAGGTATTCCATCACGGGTTTGCCAAGGATCGGCACCATCGGTTTGGGCAGATCACGGGTGAGGGGCCTCACACGCGTGCCTTGCCCAGCTGCGAGGATCATTCCTTTAGCCATGAAGAACGTTGCCTTTCCTGAAAACCATCAACCCGTTGCGGGTGGCGGCGGATTTGGCTGCCCGGGACATACTAAGCCGCATAACCATTTGGATTGCCGCTTTGCCAGCGCCATGCATCCTGGCACATCGCGTCAAGATCGCGGTCGGCACGCCAGCCCAAAAGCACCAGGGCCTGGCCCGGGTCGGCGTAGCTGGAAGCCACATCGCCTGCACGGCGCGGCGCTACCTTGAACGGCACCGGTTTTCCACTGGCCTTTTCAAAGGCAAAAACCATGTCCAGCACGCTGTAGCCGGTGCCGGTGCCCAAATTGATGGCGGCGCATTCGGTGTGGTTTTTCAGGCGCTCCAGCGCCTTCACATGGCCGATCGCCAAATCGACCACATGGATGTAGTCGCGCACGCCGGTGCCGTCGGGCGTGTCGTAATCGTTGCCCCAGATGTTCAGGAACTCCCGCCGGCCCACGGCAACCTGGGCCACAAACGGCAACAGGTTGTTCGGTGTGCCCTTGGGGTCTTCGCCGATCAGGCCGCTGGCATGTGCGCCAACCGGGTTGAAATACCGCAGGATGCCAATGCGCCACGCCGGATTGGCCAGATGGTGGGCGCGCAACATGTCCTCGATCACCAGTTTGGTCTGGCCATACGGGTTGGTGGCGCCAAGCGGGTGGTCTTCCGCCAGCGGCAACTGGCGGGGCGTGCCGTACACCGTGGCCGAGGAACTGAAGACCAGCTGTTTGACATTGCATTCGCTCATGGCCTCGATCAGGCGCACGGTGCCCACCACGTTGTTGTCGTAATACGCGATCGGGTTTTCAACCGATTCGCCCACCGCCTTGAGCCCGGCAAAGTGAACCACAGCGCTGGCGCCGCTTTGTCTGAGCGCCATCACCAGCGAGGGCCGGCTGCGGATATCGCCCTGCATGACCCGCAGCCTTTTTCCAGTGATTTTCTCGACCCGGGTGATCGCCTCGGGCTGGCTGTTGCAAAAATTGTCAATAACAGTGACTTCGTGCCCCGCGTTCAACAGCTCCACACAAGTGTGTGATCCGATATAACCAGCGCCGCCGGTGACAAGTATTTTGGACATCAAGGTGGATTTGCAACCCGGCCAAGTTTAGCTGCCGAATTCGCCGGCCATTCCAATGGGCCGTGGCGGAATGCGCAGGGCCTGACTAAAAAACAGGTGATTGGGCCGATTGGACGGCCAGGGCGCACCGATCAACGCTCGTCAAAACTGATGCTCAGGCGCCCGGTTGTCGGCCGTGACTGGCACGTCAAGACAAAACCTTTGTCCACTTCCCACGGCTCAAGCGTGAAGTTTTTGTCCATCACCACGCTGCCGTCCAGCACCTTGGCGCGGCAGGTGCAACACACGCCAGCTTTGCAGGAGTAGGGCAAATCGAGGCCGACGGCCAAGGCCGCGTCCAGCACATGGTCGTTGGCGCCCATGCGCAGCTGGTGTTTTTTGCCGTCTAGCGTCAGCTCCAGCGCGATCTCGCCGTGCATGGCGGGCGCGTGACTGGCGGCGGCCGCGCGGCGCTCGCTGGGGGGCAACGCATCGAGCACAGGAGAGGTGAACCGCTCGGTGTGGATGTTGCGCGCAGGCACGCCACACCCCAGCAGGGCCGCTTCAGTGGCCTCAATCATCGCTTCGGGGCCACAAATGAAGACCTCGTCCATGCTGGCCGCGGGCAGCAGCGCGTCAACCACAGCGCGCACTTTGTCGCCATCGATGCGGCCCTGCAACAAATCAACCTCCTGCGCCTGGCGCGAGAGGATGTGGATCAGGGTGAGGCGGTCCGGGTACTGGTCTTTGAGGTCTTGCAGCGCCTCGTTGAACATCACGCTGGCCATGCTGCGGTTGCCGTACACCAGGGTGAATTTGGAGCCGGGCTGCTCTTCCAGTGACGTGGCAATGATGGCCAAAATGGGTGTGATGCCCGAACCCGCCGCAAAACCCACCCGGTGCAACGCGCGCGGCCGGCTGGAGACAAAGCGCCCGTCGGGCGACATCACCTGCAACACATCACCTGCCTTGAGTTTTGCTGCCGCCCAGTTGGAAAACAGGCCGCCCTGCATCGGCCGGATGCCGACTTCCAGCTCACCCGTGTCGCGGAAATGCGCGCGCGGGCTGCAAATGGAGTAACTGCGGCGCACATCCTGCCCATCGATCTGCGCGCGCAGGGTCAAAAACTGGCCGGGCTCGTAGCTGAACGCCTCTCGCAGCGCAGGCGGAACGGCAAAGCTGATCGCCACAGACCCGGCGGCTTCGGGGCTGACGCGGCAGACGGGCAAGTCATGAAAACGGGGCAGGGTCATGGCGATTGGAGGGCGACTCAGTAGGGCTTGAAGTAGTCAAACGGTTCCAGGCAATCCAGGCATTTGTACAGTGCCTTGCAGGCGGTGGAGGCGAAGTGGGAGGTTTCAGTGGTGTTGAGGCTGTTGCACTGGGGGCAAGGCACACTGGCCGAGCCGGTTTGGTCCCCAAGGCGCCAATTCAGGCCCTGATGGGCGGCTTTTTTTACCGCAAACTGAACCACATTGCTGCCTGCGCTCTGGTGTTGCGGCGGTGCGATGCCGTAGTCTTTGAGCTTGGCGCGGGTGCTTGCGTCGATCCAGTCGGTGGTCCAGGCCGGTGCCAGTTGTGTGGTGATTTTGACCGTGAAACCGGCGCTGCCCAAAGCCGCCCGGATGTCGTCTTCAATCTGGCCAATCGCCGGGCAACCGCTGTAGGTGGGTGTGATGACCACTTCCACACTGCCACCATCGATCAGCCGCACGTCGCGCAGAATGCCGAGTTCACGGATGCTGACCACCGGAATTTCGGGGTCAGGCACGTTTTCCAGCAAGGTCCAGACCTTGCTTGGGTCCACCAGGGGCGCTGCGCTCACCACACCGCCTCAGGGTGTGCCCGCGCCAGGCCCTGCATTTCCGCCAGCAAATAACTCAAATGTTCGGAATGCACACCATCTTTGCCGTGCGTGACATGGCCTTTCGCGCTCGGCGGCATGAGTGTGGCCTCGATCAAAACCTGTTCAACCGAAGCCTGCCAACGTGCCTTCAAGGCGCCCAGGTCTGGGCCCACACCGGCCTGGCAGGCGGCCGTTTCCATATTTGATGCGGCCCAGAACTCCTGTGTGTAGGGCATCAAATAATCGAGCGCCGCCTGCATGCGGGCGCGGGACTGTGCGGTGCCATCGCCCAGGCGCAGCATCCAGGAAGTGGAGTGGCGCAGGTGGTAACGCACCTCCTTGAGGCTCTTGGCGGCAATCGCGGCCAGTTGCGTGTCTTTTGAGCTCTGCAGCGCCTCCCACAGCAGAATCATCAGCGAGGAATAGAGAAAATTGCGGGCAACGGTGACGGCGTAATCACGCTCCACCGCGGCTGAGGGTGCAAATGCGGTGCGGTGCGGCAGCTCCAGCAGCACGTAATTGCGGAATTCTGCCGGGTTGCGGAAATAGGCCAAGCGGTCTTCGGTCGTTTCACCGCCCATTTGACTGGCGACATGCTGATAAAGCAGGCGCGCCTGGCCGATATGGTCCAGGCCGATGTTCGCCATGGCAATGTCTTCCTCCAGCACGGGCCCGTGGCCGCACCATTCGGCATTGCGCTGGCCGAGAATCAGGGCGTTGTCGGCCAGGTGCAGCAGGTAGTCAGGCGGGTTCACATGTGCCCCACGGCGTCTGGAATTTCATAAAACGTCGGGTGCCGGTAAATTTTGTCGCTCGCCGGGTCAAACAGCTCACCCTTGTCCTGCGGCTGGCTGGCCGTGATGGCGATGGAGGGCACCACCCAAATGCTCACGCCTTCCTGGCGGCGCGTGTACACGTCTCGCGCCATTTGCAACGCCTGCGTGGCGTCTGCCGCGTGCAGGCTGCCGCAGTGTTTGTGCTCCAGGCCCTGTTTGCTTCTCACGAACACTTCCCACAGCGGCCATTCTTTCAATGCCGGTGCCGAAGCCTGGTTTGTTGTTGTGCTCATGCGGCCTCCTTCAACTGCCTGGCTTGTTGCTTGGCGGCATAAGCCACGGCCGCCTCGCGCACCCAGGCGCCGCTCTCGTGCGCCTTCACGCGTGTGGCCAGCCGCTCCTTGTTGCACGGGCCATCGCCGTTGACCACGGCCCAGAAGTCGTCCCAGTCAATCTGGCCGTAGTCGTGGCAAGCGCGTGCCGGGTTCCACTTCAAGTCAGGGTCGGGCAATGTGACGCCCAGCACCTTGGTTTGCGGCACCGTGGCATCCACAAACTTCTGCCGAAGTTCGTCGTTGCTGATGCGTTTGATGCCCCACTTCATGCCCTGCGCGCTGTTGGGCGAATCGGCGTCGGGCGGGCCAAACATGGCCAGCACCGGCCAATACCAGCGGTTCACCGCGTCTTGCACCATCTGGCGCTGCTCGGGCGTGCCGCGCATCTGCGCCATCAGGCTCTCGAAACCCTGGCGCTGGTGAAAGGACTCTTCTTTGCAGATGCGCACCATCGCCCGCGCGTACGGGCCATAAGAGCAGCGGCAAATCGGTACCTGGTTCATGATCGCCGCGCCGTCAACCAGCCAGCCGATCACACCCACGTCGGCCCAGGTGAGCGTGGGGTAATTGAAGATGCTGCTGTATTTGGCGCGGCCGCTGTGCAGCCCGTCGAGCATCTGCTCACGCGAGGTGCCCAGCGTCTCGCCGGCGCTATACAGGTACAGGCCGTGGCCGCCTTCGTCTTGCACCTTGGCCAGCAAAATCGCCTTGCGTTTGAGCGAGGGCGCGCGGCTGATCCAGTTGCCCTCGGGTTGCATGCCGATGATTTCGCTGTGCGCATGCTGGCTGATCTGGCGCACCAGGGTTTTGCGGTACGCCTCGGGCATCCAGTCTTGCGGCTCGATCTTGCCGTCGGCGTCCATCACCGCGTCAAAAGCCGCCTGCCGCGCCTGCTCCTCCAAACTCGCCACCGCCTGCGGTCCGCGTGCCTTGGGGCCTTCAGCGCCCGCTGGAATATCCATCGCCTGGGTGTACATCCGGTTCTCCTGCAAACCTCATCGTGAGGGTGACATCGTGTTGAATATGCCCATTGTAGCCATTAACCAACCGATTGGTCGGTTAATTATTGAGAAATTTGAAATGGGCTGGGAAATCGGTCTGGTTGGGGTTGAAATTGGATGTTTTTTGATAAATGTTAACATGCGTATTAACAAATTCACCAAAAATGCGGATTTTTTGAAAAATCAAGACTTTTCGGCAGTCAAGTCACGGAAAATAACAGTTTTTTGCTACTAATATAATAGCAAACTCAAAATTGCCTGATGGCCAGCATCGTGCGGCATCGCGCTTGATCAACCCCCGCCCGGCGACAGGGCCATGCGCATGCGGTTTTGGCACGAAATCACGCGCGACACGAAAAATGCGTGCGACACGGTGGTCGCCCATTTTTTGGGAATTCCGCCAAACGGGTTTCCGCGCGCCTTTCGAGCCAAAGCCCGGTCGCACAGCCCAATCACCAGGCTCTGTTGGTTTTTAAACGTTCGACGTGGGGGTGCACAAAAGGAGCCGCTTTTTGTGCACCCCTCAATACAAGGTCAGGCTGCAC
This sequence comes from Rhodoferax sp., assembly GCA_031379255.1. Classification (GTDB taxonomy): domain Bacteria; phylum Pseudomonadota; class Gammaproteobacteria; order Burkholderiales; family Burkholderiaceae_C; genus JANYCG01. Next base: position 8,632 of record JANNEZ010000373.1, read on the forward strand.
CTTCACGCCGGGCGATGCGTTGGCGCTAGCGAACACACCACTGCTGTTCACAGGGGACTCCATTCTTGTCACCGTCCATCTTCGCGCCGGGGCAGTTGGCGAGGAAGTACTTGGCTTCGGCACATGACTTCATTTGAGAGCAGTACTGTCTTCCGTCGCAACTGAAGCCGCCGGACACGTTGGGAGCAGCAGGAGCAATCCTATCCGGGGGTGTTGCCGCAGCCGCCGCGCGTCGTCTTTTCTCCCCGGCGTTCAGCTCTTGAATGGTGGGTGGCTTTCGAACTTGGTCAGATGGACACGGACTTTGCTGATAGGTGACCGTGCCGTTAACTACGCATTTGTTCGCTGGCGCAGCCGCAGCTCCGCAGGCGGCGAGCATAAGGCCCGCAATCACTGTGACGATGAATGAGGTTCGAAGCATAGACGGGCGGATATGAAGGACTGAAGTGACAGTTTACAAGTGCATATTGCCTGACCTGCGGCCTCACGAAAAGCGTTTGTCTGCCGCGTTTGAGTTAGCGCGCCATGGCTGGCATCGCGGCGGCCAATCTCCATTGGCTACCACTGAAACCAATAAACCCGGAACAACGGGTCTTGGATGAAGCGCAAATTGCACAATATTGGCAAGCTCAAAAACAGTCACGTAGCACGGCGACCGGGCCATGCGCATGGCCCGGTCGCCGTGCGGAGGTGGATCAAGCCGGTGGCGAATTAAAATTGATAACGCTATATAAATAGTAGCAATAAAACGCCATTCCACCTGACTTAACTACCAAAAAAATCTAAAATCTTCAAAATTCCGAGCAAAAGTGACTAATAATTAACATGGGTGTTAACAATTATTCATTTAACCATTTTCCCGGACCACATCGGCCATGAAGTCGGCTTGCGAGGCGGCGTTTTGCGGGGTGGTTTCAGGGCCACTTTCGCGAACCCAACCAGGGTAAATCTCGCGAAAGGTGTCGATCATCTGCACCAGCGGCATGTCGACGAATGCGCCGCGCTGGCGGATGTATTCCATGTGGCGGTTGCCGGCTTTGTCGAACGGGTGGTAGATGGAATCGGCCACGCCGTCAAACGCCAGCGGCAAGATGCCAAAGCGCTCGCACAGCTCTATGTTGAAAGCGGGGGTGGCCTTGCGCCAGGCGCCGTCGAGCCAGATGTCGGTGTAGCCGTGCCAGGCGAACACGTCGGTGCTCAAGGTTTGGCGCAGGCGCTCGGTGGAGAGGTGGTTGCGCACGTCGGCGTACCCGAGCCGCGCCGGAATGCCCAGAGCGCGGCAGGCCGCTGCCAACAGCGCCGCCTTGGGTGAACACCAGCCGTAACCGTTGTCGATGACGCGGCTGGCGCGCATGCCCTCCGGGCTCATGTCGACGCGGTAGGGGTCGTAGCGAAATCCGTCACGAACAGCAAGGTACAGGGCCACGGCCCGTTCACGCGGTGTGGCGCCCTGACCGTATTGGGCCGCGAAGGCCTGCACGGCGGGGTGGCCGCTGTCGACCAGGCCGGTGGCGGCAAGGCAGTCTTCGGGCGGTGGGTTGGGGAGTTCGGAGGGCATGATTCAGAG
>JANNEZ010000415.1:0-4701 GCA_031379255.1 Rhodoferax sp.
GCCAGTCTTGCAGGGCGCTGGGCAGGAGTTGCTGCTGTTCGGGGTGGTAAGCAATATAGCTGGCGGTCATCCATCCATAACGCTCAAAGCCTACTTCTGGTAGACCGATTGAGCTGCCTTTCTGCCGCCCAGACTCCTAGGGTTGGCTTGGGCAGTGGGCTTTGCGCGTGCATTTGCCCCTAAATGGCGAGCCGATAAACCTTCGCGCCAGCCCGCTCGGCGTCGCTGTGCCCGCGCAGCGCTACATCCCACTCATGGCCCAGCGGGCTTGATTCCGGGGTGAGGTTGAGGGTCATCGCCGCGACTTCTTCCACGGCGGCGTCGAACTCGGCGACCTGTTCGCGGTTTTCCAGAAACAGCCGCGCCACCATGTAACCGCCAGAGTCGATGATGACGAGGTAACGCGCTGGCGCCTGAAGCGCCGAGTGGGTGTGTTTGTGCGGGGCTTCCATGCCAAAGGTTTGACTCATTGGCTTATCTTGCCACAATCCGCTGGTGGCAAATAATTAACATGGGTGTTAATTATTTTGATGAAATTTCAATTTTGAGAACATTTCAGCGTTCCAAGTCACGTGAAATGGTCATTTAATGCTATTAAATACATAGCATCAGCGGTTTTCAATCAGCAGCCGGCCAGTCATTGAACGGAAATGCCGCTTCTTCGGACTCGAAGCTCAGAAAATTGGCGATCTGGCGCTGGGTCACTTGCCCAGAAATTCCCCAATCGCCTTGAGGTCGTCAACTTGGTCACAAACCACTTTGAGCACCATCAGGATCGGCACACCCAGCAGCAACCCCCATGGGCCCCATAACCAGCCCCAGGCCAGCACACCGACAAAAATGGCCACGGGGTTCATCTTGCTGGCGCGGCTGGTGAGCCAGGGGGTGAGCAAAAAACTCTCGGTGCTGCTGATGAGCAACGAGACGCCGGCCACCAGCATGGCCATGTCCAGCGTGCCAAACTGCAAAAAGCCGACCATGGCCGAGCCGGCGGTAATGACGATATTGCCGATGTAAGGCACCATGTTGAGCACGGCTGCTGCAATGCCCCAAACCGCCGCGTTTTCCAGCCCGATGGCCAAAAAGCTGAGCCAGGTCGCCACGCCCACTACGCCGCTGGTGAAAATCTGCACCAGCATGTAGCGTTGGATCTGGTCGTTGATCTCGTTGAGCGCCTGCAGGGTGATTTTTTTGCGGCTCAGCGTCGGCCCGGCCAGTTTGACCAGCTTGCGCCGGAAAGTGTCGCCCGAGGCCATCAGGAAAAAGGTGATCATCGCCACCACACCGATTTGCCCCAGCATGCCAAGCAGGCCCATGGTGCCCGTCCACAGGTGGTCGCGCACGTCGAACTTGGCCTTTTCGATCTGCACGCGCTGCACGCCGCGCGTCACCGGCGCGGCGGGTTTGGCTTCTTCTGCGGCCTGCTCCAGTTGGGCCACGGCCTTTTGCACCGACACCAGGGTGTTGTCTGAGCTGCCCTTGTGCGCACGCACCGACTCGCGCAGCTTTTGCACCGCCAGCGGCAATGATTCGACCAGTTTGCTCGCGTCGTCGCTCAACGAATAAGCCATGCCACCGACGCCCGAGACGATGCCCAGCACCAGCGCGGCGGCGCTCAGCGCGCGGGGCACACGGCGAAGCGCCAGCCAATCCACCACTGGCGAGAGGCCATAACTGAAGAGCAGGCCGACCATCATCGGAATAAACACGGCACTGGCCCAACGCAACATCAGCACGCTGGCCAGGGTGGCCAGCACCACCAGCGAGACACTGCGCACGTCCACGGGCATTTGCAGCAAGATGCGCGACGGCTCGACCTGCGGGTCATTGTCGGCTGCTGGTGGTGAAATGGGGTCCGTCATGGCTGTTTCCTGTAAGGTCCGAACCTGGCCTTCTGGCGAGGCTGCGCAACGGTCTAGGATACTGCGGGCCGGCCGGCGTGAACATTGCCTGCCGTCCTACAATTTGCGCCCGTCCACCCACCATCCGGAACCCCATGATCCAGACCTGTCCGTTGTTTCAAATGAGCCTGTTGGTTCCCAAAATCGAAGACTTGGGCGTCACGCCTTACGGGGCACGCAAGATCGCTGCAGTTGCGGGTGGCAGTTTCAAAGGTGAGCGCTTGCAGGGCATTGTGGTCGCTCCGCCGGGCGGCGACTGGCTTTTGCTGCGAAGTGACGGCGTGTTGTGTCTGGATGTGCGTCTGACACTCAAAACCGACGACGGCGCCTTGATCTACATGGCCTACAAGGGCATGCGCCACGGCCCCAAAGATGTGATCGACCGCGTCAACAAGGGTGAGCCGGTGGATCCGTCAAGCTATTATTTTCGTGCGGCGCCGGTGTTTGAGACTTCGTCAGAGAAATATGGCTGGCTCAACCGCGCCTTGTTTGTAGCCACCGGGCGGCGCGAGGCGAGTGGCCCGATTTACGACGTTTTCGAAGTATTGTGAGTTTCAATTCACGCCGCCACTGAACCCAACTCTGCCGCATTGACCATGGCCCTTCCGCTCGACACCGACGCCATCACCCACGGCATCCAGCTGGCTGTGGCGCCCGTGTTTTTGTTGACGGCTGTTTCGGGAATGATTGGCGCAGTGGCGGGGCGGCTGGCCCGCATCATCGACCGGGCCCGTTTGGTGGAGAACCGCGCGGGCGGCACCACCGATGCGGCTATTCTGGCAGCCATCACGTCGGAGCTGGCCGAACTCCGGATGCGCGGGCGGCTGACCAACGCCTGCATTGCCTTGTTGACCACCTGCGCGTTTTTGATCGGCCTGACCATCATCTTGCTGTTTCTGGGTGAAATGACGGGTTTCCAGAGTGCCCGCTGGGCTGTGTTTGGCTTCCTGGCGGGCGTGGTGAGTTTCATGTTGGCGCTGTTGTGTTTTCTGGCCGAAACCTACATTTCCTCGCGCCTGCTGGACTTTGACCTGCTGAACCGGCGGTGACGCAGCGCAAACGCCTTCGGCCTTTTGCCGCGGCAGCGGTCTTGGGGATGGGGCTGTGGCTGTCGGGATGTGAGCCGTCGCCCGCGGGTGCCAGCGACGACGCAACCCGCGAGCGCCTGGTGGGCCACTGGTTGCGCGACTACGACGAAGGCACGCTGCGGGTGCGGCGTCTGCTGGTGTTGCAGGCGGACGGGCAGTTTCGCGAGTCGGTGCGGGCAGTGGACGCCAGCGGGCAGGCCACAACGCTGGAAAACCAGGGCGAGTGGCTGTTTGACGGCACCAACTTGAAGCGGCGTTACAAGCAGCTTGACGGCAAGGCCATCTCCGCGCCATTTTTACCCTTTGCCACGTTTGAAATCCGGTTTGAATCCAGCCGCGCCTTCATGGGTCTGGACCACGTGCACAAACGCTCCGTGCATTACCAGCGGGTGACCGACGGGACGGTCTTGTAGGCCTTGGCCGTTGCGCGCAGGCGGCGGGCCCAGCGTCCCAGGTGATACGAGGTCATAACACGCGAGTGACAACGCACCATGGTTCAGGCCGCCGTGCAGGCCGTGGTCGTGGTTGAGCAGGCGCCGCGCGTGGATGCAGCCGGGCACCGCAGCCAGGCCGGGCATGTGTCCGGTGTCGTACCAGCGGAAGATTTCGTCGCGCCAGCCGTCTTCCTGGATCGGGTGCGCAGCAGCGGCGGGCGCTGTGGGGTCAGTGCTGGATGGCATGCCCGCCATTATATATTTTCAATATATTTGAACTAAATAATATTGAACTAAAGTCACGAAAATGTTGAAGTAATTGCTATAAAAATAAAAATAATATAGTCATAAAAATAGTAAATATAATATTTATATTAGAAAATAAACGGCAAGCATTGTTCTGCGGGTCGTCAACAACGTGATCAGGGTTTTCGCTTGTCATTTCCAGGCGAACTTCGGTTGTTCAAAATGCGCAACGCGTGTGTTGTGGCCCAGCAGGCAAACTTCTCGGAACTGGTACAGGATGGCCGCTGTGGGCGCAGCAATCCAGGTGTTGCCCACCGGCATTCTCAGCACCTGATGCTGGCTGTGCGCTTCCATCGCCAGCAGGGGCGCGTCTGCGCGCAGAAACTCGGCGCAGGCGATGCGGTGGACGCTGGCCACTTCATCTGCATTGGGCAAAAGTGTTTGCGCGGCGCCCGCCCACACCACGATGGGTGTGATCTGGTAGCCCGAGCGCGTCACAAAATCGTCGAGCCGGCCCAGAACCGCGCTGGCGTCGAGCGGGAGACCGACCTCTTCGTCCATTTCACGCAAGGCTGCTTCCTCGGGCGTTTCACCGGGGTCGATGCGGCCGCCGGGCAGCGCCCATTGGCCCGAATGGGCGCGCAGATTGCCGGCGCGGCGGGTCAAGAGCAGCGCTGCGTCGGTGCGCCAGGCGGTGTGTGTTGGCAGGCTGGCCAACGCTGCGCCGTGCCCTTCGTCGATGATGGCAACGCAGACTGCGGCATGACGCAAGACTGTGCCATCGGGCGGCGCCGCAGTGTGCGCAAAAAATTGCCCGAGGCGTGTTTCAATCAAGGTCCGAAGAGCGCTGCTGCGAAGCAAATCCATCACAATGATTTTACGCATTCGGCGAATCCAGGCTGCTACTATTTGGGTAGCTAATTACAGGAGGCGAAGGCATGGCTGAACGAAAAGTCGCATTGATCACCGGCGCAGGAACCGGCGTGGGCGCCGCCACCGCGCTGATGTTGGCCGGGCGCGGATACGACGTGC
>JANNEZ010000044.1:0-1560 GCA_031379255.1 Rhodoferax sp.
TAGGCCGGGCCGGAGCCGGAGATGGCCGTGACGGCGTCCAGCTGCGCCTCCTCGCTCATCCACAACCAATCGCCGGTGCTGGCGACCACCCGCTCGACCAGCAGACGCTCGCCCTTACTCACGGCGGCGCGCGCAAACAGCCCAGTGATGCCTTTGCCGATCAACGCCGGCGTGTTGGGCATGGCGCGCACGATGCGCTCGGTGTTCAGCCAGCGGGCAATGCTGCCGCTGGGAATACCGGCCGCCACACTCAGATGCAATGCCTGGGGGGTGAACGCCTGCGTCTGTTGCGCCGCTTCCTTGAAGGTTTGCGGTTTGACGGCCCACACCACGAGTGTGGCGCGTTGCAGAAACACCCCGGCAGAGGCCTCAGCGGTGATGCCAAAGCTGGCCTGCAGCTTCTGGCGGGTATCGTCAAACGGCTCGACCACGTCAATCTGCCCGGCCGTGAAGCCGCGCCGCAGCAGGCCGCTGATGATGGCGCCGGCCATGTTGCCGCCGCCGATAAACGCGATATGCTCAGTCATTCATGGGTCTCCACACTGGTGCATTGATGGGCGAAATCCGCCGTGGATTGTCGCAGTCTCACCCCAAAGGGCAATTGAAGTCATGAAGTATGTTCTGGCACTGGATCAAGGCACCACGAGTTCACGCGCCATCCTGTTTGACCGCGCCGGCCAGGTGTTTGCCGTGGCGCAGCGCGAGTTCCGGCAGGTATTTCCCCAACCCGGCTGGGTGGAACACGATGCCAATGAAATCTGGCAGACGCAACACGCGGTGGCGGCTGAAGTGTTGAAACAAAACGGCATTTCCGCCGCCGACGTGGACGCCATCGGCATCACCAACCAGCGCGAAACCACCGTTTTATGGGACCGCAAAACCGGCCTGCCGGTGGCCAATGCCATCGTCTGGCAAGACCGGCGCACAGCAGGCCGCTGCGATGAATTGCAGGCCGCCGGCTGGGCCAAAAAAATCCAGAAAAAAACCGGCCTGGTGCTGGACGCCTACTTTTCCGGCACCAAGCTGCAATGGCTGCTTGACAGCGTGCCCGGCGTGCGCGCCCGCGCCGAACGCGGCGAGCTGGCGTTTGGCACAGTCGATAGCTGGCTGGTCTGGAACCTCACCGGCGGCCGTCTTCACGTGACCGACGCCAGCAACGCCTCGCGCACACTTTTGTTCAACATCCACACCATGGCGTGGGATGCGGAACTGCTGAAACTCTTCCATATCCCGCCCAGTGTGTTGCCACGTGTTGTGGCCTCCAGCGGTGTGGTGGGCGAGACTGAAGACGCGCTTTTTGGCGCCCCCATCGAGATTGCCGGCATCGCCGGCGACCAACAGGCGGCCACCTTCGGGCAGGCCTGTTACACGCCGGGAATGGCCAAAAACACCTACGGCACCGGCTGTTTCATGCTGATGAACACCGGCACGGCGGCGGTGCCCAGCCAGCACCAGTTGCTGACCACCGTCGCCTGGGCTGGGCCGGACGGGTCCCCCACGTCAGCCTGTTACGCGCTGGAGGGCTCGGTGTTCATGGCTGGTGCAACGATCCAGTGGCTG
>JANNEZ010000488.1:0-1765 GCA_031379255.1 Rhodoferax sp.
GTCAAAACCACGGCCATCGACCAGCAGCTTCGCGCCTTCCTTCACGCCGATGTCGATGTACCCTGTGATGCGCTGGTGGGCGATGCCGGTGACGATGGGGCCCATCTCGGCGGCCAGGTTGGTGCCGTTCAGGACCTTCAGGGTTTTGCTGCGTTCGACCAGCAGCGGCACGATCCTGTCGGCCACATCACCCACCAGCACCGCCACGCTGATGGCCATGCAGCGCTCGCCGGCCGAGCCATAGGCCGAGCCAATCAAGGCGTCCACCGTTTGGTCGATGTCGGCGTCGGGCATCACCACCATGTGGTTCTTCGCGCCGCCCAGGGCCTGCACGCGTTTGCCGTTGCGGGCGCCGGTCTCGTAAATGTAGTTGGCAATGGGTGTGGAGCCGACGAAACTCACGGCCTTCACGTCCGCGTGGGCCAGCAGCGCATCCACGGCTTCCTTGTCGCCTTGCACCACGTTGAAAACGCCATCGGGCAGCCCGGCTTCTTTCAGAAGTTTGGCCTGCAACAGCGTGGCGCTCGGGTCAATCGGGCTGGGCTTCAACACAAAGGTGTTGCCCGCAGCGATGGCCACCGGGTACATCCACATCGGCACCATCACCGGGAAGTTGAAGGGCGTGATGCCGGCCACCACACCCAGCGGCTGGCGCAGCGTCCAGTTGTCGATGCCGGTGCTGACCTGGTCGGTGAAGTCGCCCTTCAGCAGTTGCGGGATGCCGCAGGCAAACTCGATGATGTCGATGCCGCGTGTGACTTCGCCTTGCGCGTCAGTGAAGACCTTGCCGTGCTCAGAAGTGATGGCGTGGGCCAGCTCGTCTTTGTGCGCGTTGACGAGTTCGAGGTACTTGTACATGACCCGCGCGCGGCGGATCGGCGGCGTATCCGCCCAAGCGGGGAAGGCCGCCTGCGCAGCCGCCACGGCAGCGCCAACATCGGCCGCATTCGCCAGAGACACTTTGCCGCTGACGGCGCCGGTGGCCGGGTTGAACACGTCCTGCAAGCGGCTGGACGTGCCCGCCTGCAACGCGCCTTGGATGAAATGACCAATGTGGGATGTCGCCATGCCGGATTCCTGCTCAGTGGAGGTGAAGGGGATTTGATTTGGATTTGAAGGGCCAAATTGTCCTCCACCCGGCGCCGGGGCGAATCGTTCCGCAAATTGACGCAATAATTAACATGGGTGTTAATTATTGTCGTAAATCACGTCTCCGAGGCCGAATTTATGGAAAAATCAAGCATGAAGTCACGTGAAATGGTTATTTATTGCTATATAAATAATAGCATTTGATTTTTTCGCCACCCCTAGAATTGCGCCATGCAATTCCCTCTGAGCGGCGCCACCCGCGTGTATTACATCGTGGGTGACCCAATCGCCCAGGTCAAATCACCCGGCGGTGTGAGCCAGGCCTTCCACGCGCTGGGTCACAACGCCTACGTGATGCCGGCACACGTCGCGCCGCGCGATTTGGCCGCGTGGCTGGGCGGCGTATCCCTGGCGCACAACGTCGACGGCATCATCATCACCATTCCGCACAAGTTCGCGGCGCTCGCGTTGTGCGCCACCACCTCTGAGCGGGCAGCTTTTTTGGGCGCCGTCAACACCCTGCGTCGCAACGCAGACGGCTCCTGGCACGGCGACATGTTTGACGGCCTGGGCTTTGTTGCCGCCCTGCAGGAAAACGCTGGCGACCCAAAAGGCAAATGCGCGCTGCTGGTGGGCGCGGGCGGCGCCGGCTCCGCCAGTGCCCACGCGCTGGTGG